>JADHWC010000087.1 GCA_016783665.1 Fidelibacterota bacterium
GTAGTAATAATCGTATCAACGTAGCCGGTTTGTTGCAGGTCTTCTACTATTTGACTTTTTTCAAACAAATAATCCTTTAGATAGATCGGTTTTAACGACTCGGTTTTTTTAATCGGCACACCTGTTTTTGATGTTTCCGACAGAATTTGAAGTTCTTCCGACTTTTTAACCGCTTCTTCCGGCGACAATTTCCCGGACAGAATTTTCGCTTTTAAATCTTCGATATCCTGTGACGACCCATTTTGAACAGAAAAACATAACGCCAAAATTATTAAAATGGTATTTCTAAAGCTCTTCATAAATACTCCATAAGTTTAGAGGGATAACATTCTCTGCAGCATGAAAAATTAAGTTGTCAATTTCAATGTTAGCCTGAAATTTCTTTCAGATTTAAGTTTAGATTTATAAGATTTTGCTCTTTTACTCAACCTTAACCTAAATCTTAACCTTTTCTCCCGGACATGGCTTCGCCCGGTCAGTCACAGGCACTGAGCAGGCAAAAGAGCAGAAATTTATAATTTCTACTTATTTTAAAATAAATCCAGTGATATATCTCACTGAATTATACTGATCCGTCGAATAAGTCGCAATGATTCTCTTTTTTAAGTAAAATATTTCTTTTTTGCTCATGAATTTATGTAAAATCTATTCAAAAAATTAATTATCTAATCTATCCCGCTTTCAATCTTTTTCTTCTTACCGAATATTAAAAAATTTATTGTACTTTCACAATGAAATTTTATCGGGACAGCAATAAATGAATTTCATTGCTACTCAACTTTCACTGATTTACTTGGTTTTGGTTATAACTCTGCCCATAGCATCATTTCACTTAACCAAATTTTTAATCAATCGCAACCCGCTCTCGAGCCTCCATTCGGTATTACTTCTTTAACATAGTATAAAGGTCGGTTTTCTCTTTTGGTGGACTTTTTAATGGTTTTCCGGATTTTTCAACTTTCATTGCCCGCTCATCATAGGTATAATAATTAACGTCGGTCGTGTATAGATTATTCTTTAAATCATCCAGATAAGTATAGAAAACATAGTTGGTGCTACCGACCTGAATATTAGTATCTAAATTCGCGGTCCCTTTTAGAACTCCACTAAAATGAAATTTTTCCGTTCCAATATTATCGTCGATCACAAATTTATACTTGGAAATAGTATCGAAATTTTGAAAGGATGTCCATATTAGCTAGTTGTAGCGCCATTTTGAGGATGTAAAATATACCCTCTTCATTAAAGGAAAACGAATTATTTTTTCAGGTTCTTAATAAATTCGGCTCCCCGGATGATCGCTTTCTGGTTCAATTCAATCAAATTTTTTCGTTTCAGGACGTCGCCCAGGGATTCCAGAACAACTTCCTGAGACATCAGGTCTTTGTACTCAATCAGAGCTCCGACAATCACCATATTGGCGGCTTTGGTATTGCCCAGTTCATCGGCCAGTTTTGTAGCCGGAATTGCAATAATATCCACATCGTCCCGGGTCGGCTTCCGGTCAATCAAGGAATCATCATAGATGATTAACCCGCCGGATATGACGTCATGTTCAAACTTGTCCAGAGAAGGACGGTTCATGGCGATTAATACTGTAGGATTCGCTACCAGTGGCGAGCCGATTTTCTTCTTGGAAATTTTCACACTGCAATTAGCGGTTCCGCCGCGCATTTCCGGGCCATAGGACGGCAGCCAGCTGACCTCATAATTATGGCGCATACCCATCTCCGATAATACGGTGCCGAGACTCAGCACACCTTGTCCACCGAAACCGGCGACCTTGATTTCTTCATTGATCATCTTTTCCTGGTAGGGTGCAATTTTTTCGGAATCCACTTTAGCTGTTTCCAGTTTCAGTGTATCATGCAACTCAGAATTTTTCACTACCATGCGAGATAAATCTTTTGGTTCGAATTCCTCCGAAATATCTTTCTTGACTCCAAGAGGAAAGTTATCTGCCAGGACTTCTTTGACCCACTGTCTGGAACGGCTGGGCGTCATTTTCATATTGGAAGGACAGGCTGCAAGTACTTCGATAAAAGTAAATGCATTCTTTTCGATCTGAAGTTTCAGGGCTTTCCGGACGGTCTGGCGAGTATGCATCGTGGATTTGGTATCGCCAATCATGACGCGCTCGACAAACACGGGCGCTTTCAGCGTCGCAATAATTTCGCTCATACAAATTGGAAACCCTTCATTTTTAACCGTTCTTCCGCGGGGTGTGGTCATCGTTTTCTGACCGATCAGCGTCGTTGGAGCCATCTGTCCGCCGGTCATTCCGTAGATAGCATTATTGACGAAGAATACAGTTATGCCTTCACCGCGGTTTGCCGCATGCATGATTTCCGCCGTTCCAATGGCGGCAAGATCGCCGTCACCCTGGTAACTGATTACCACACTGTGCGGATGAGCGCGTTTAATTCCGGTTGCAACTGCCGGAGCTCTTCCATGAGCTACCTGAACATTACCGGTATGAAAATAGTAATATGCGAACACACTGCATCCTACCGGACTGATAAAGATTGTCTTCTCGCGAACGCCGAAATCATCAAGCGCTTCGGCAATTAATTTATGCAGAACACCGTGACCGCAGCCCGGGCAATAGGTTGTGGTAAGTTTGTCGGCTCCCGGACGGCGTTCATAAACATCATAAAAAGAAGACGATTTTTTCAATATATTATTCATGATAACCTCATTAGTTTCATTACTTCATCATGAATTTCCTTTATGGATGGCACATTTCCCCCCATACGATTGTACAGGTAAACGGGAATTTTCCCTTCAATTATAAGCCGGACATCATCAACCAATTGACCGTTACTCATTTCCACTGTCAGAAAGAATTTGGCGGATTTAGCTAACTCTGTCATGCTTTTTGTCGGAAAAGGAAATAATGTTATAGGTCTCAACATTCCGACTTTGACGCCTTCCTCACGAAGTTTGTCAACAACAGTCTGTAGAATCCGTGAAACAATGCCGTATCCAATCAGAATAATTTCAGCATCGTCGGTACGGTATTCCTCGGCACGCTGTTCCTGTTCTTTCACAATCGCATATTTCTGCTGCAATTTCTGATTGTGACGCTCCAGATCGTCGGGATCGAGTTCGATGGAAGTGATCAAATTATCAGACGTTTCATCAGTGCCTTTGACCGCCCAGGATTTCTCCGGAATCTTCTCAATAGGTTCAGGAAATTCCACCGGTTCCATCATCTGTCCGATGAAGCCGTCGGTCAGAACATAAACCGGATTGCGATATTTGTCGGCAAGATCAAATGCCAGCATACCTAAATCACACATTTCCTGTACGGAATTCGGAGCCAGCACAATGACTTTATAATTACCGTGTCCGCCGCCTTTGACAACCTGATTGTAATCGCTCTGCTCCGGGGCAATATTTCCCAATCCGGGACCGCCACGAACAATATCCACAATCACGCAGGGTAATTCGGAACCGGCACAATAGGAAATGCCTTCCTGTTTCAGGCTGATGCCGGGACCGGACGAAGCGGTCATGACACGTTCGCCGGCTGAGGCGGCGCCATAAACCATATTGATCGCCGCCACTTCACTCTCGGCCTGTATAAAAGTACCACCGCAAATTGGCATATACAAAGCCGCTGCATGGGCAATTTCGCTCGCCGGAGTGATCGGATAGCCGTAATACGCCCGGCATCCGGCAAGAATAGCGCCCTTTACAACAGCTTCATTCCCTTTTAAAAATTGCTTTGCCATACAAACCTCGCTCTCTATCTAATGGGAATTACTTTTTCCGGAATGGGTTTCAAACAGTTGGTACAGACAAGAACTTCCGGCTTCTCATCTGCATGAAATACTTTGTATTCGCCGCCACAACGGGGACATTCGGCGGTATTGGTCATAAGGTCCCACCGTTTATAAACGGTCATAGCGCCGGGTTCGGGACAGGTGTAAAAACAGATACCGCATCCGGTGCACCCTTCTCCTTTGTAAGCGGCGGGATGATACCCGTGAGTGTTAAATTCGTCCGATAAATACAACACACTGGGAGGACAGGCTTCAACGCACAGTTCGCACCCTTTGCACTCTTCTGTATCGATTACCAGATGTCCTCTGCTTTTTGATGTTGCCATAATTTACTCCATTTATAAAATGTTATATTGATCTTATTACGCAAATTGTTGAAACGTCTCCTCAAATCCTTTCAAGGCTCGCCGGATTACATCTTCCGATACACAAAAAGCAATCCGGAAATGTCCCGGTCGGTGAAAACCACTCCCGGGCGTTGTTAAAATCAATTTATCCTGCAATGCCTTAACGAACGCGACATCATCAGGAATCGGGCTGCGGGGAAACATATAGAATGTTCCTTCCGGTTTAATGACGTCATATCCGATCCCCACGAGAGTTTGATATAGAAGATCACGGCGTTGTTGATAAACACCGACATCTACTCCGGCGTCGAGAACCTGCTTTACCACTCGCTGCATCAGCGCATTTGCATTGATAAATCCCAAAATCCGGTTGCAAAAAGTCGCCGCATTGATGATATCTTTCCCATCTTCGATTAAAGGACTGACCGCAAGGAATCCGATCCGTTCTCCCGCCAGAGATAAATCTTTTGAAAAGGATGTGGCAAGAATTGTATTACGATAAAAAAGTAACGGTGAAATATAGGAATTGCCGTCAAAGATAATCTTTTTATACGGTTCATCGGCTAAAAGATAAATGGCCCGACCATACTCGTTGTTTTTGCGCTGAAGCAGGGCGCCCAAATCGTGTAAAAGTTTTTCGGGATACACACGTCCGGACGGATTGTTTGGTGTGTTAATAATCAGCACCTTGGTTTTCTTTCCGATTTTCCGCTCCAGGTCATCCAGATCAGGAAGCAGTTCATCATTTGCATCGGAAACAATTTTTACGCCCCGGTGGTTTTCAATATAGAAATCATATTCGACAAAGTACGGGGCAATGATTACTACCTCATCGCCGGAATCAAGCACTGATTTCAAAAACACATTGATCGCGCCGGCAGCGCCGCAAGTCATTACAATATTCTGATCGGTGAAGGGCAAACCGCTGTCTCGCGATAACATTTCAGCGATGGCGGTTCTGGTTTCCGGGTAACCGGCATTAGGCATGTAACCATGCACAAAAGCGCCGGATTTTCCGGCTTCTTTTAGGAGGATATTATCAAACCGGGCTGGAGACGGCAGGTCGGGATTCCCCAATGAGAAATCATAGACATTCTCCGTCCCGTACTGCTTCTTTAGAATGATTCCTGTTTCAAACATCTTGCGGATCCAGGATGACCGGTTTATGTTTTCGGCAATGCGTTTTGATATCGGCATTAAACTCTCATAGTGTATTGGAGAAACAATTTCCCCTTTTTAGATCTGTCACCTTAAGCGCGCTTTCTCCTTATTCTCACAACTGAGAATCAGCGCAGGTTCCCATAAGCCTTCTCGATGGATTCCAATTCCTTAAGCACAAAGGATAACATTTTCAAAACTGTCGATAATCCTACCACCGGAATCGTGAGAATCAAGGTGTCGATAATTTCATCCCGGTTCGCCCCGGCGCGAATGGCTTTGGGTATGATAATCTTGATCGCTTCGGGCGACGGGCTGTTGACCTGAATCGCCAGCATGATAAGCTGCCGGGTCTTTTCGTCCAGATGGTTTCCCAAAATACCAACCATTTTCTGGTAACTTTTAAACACCTCTTTTCTGTGGGACATCAGATATGTCATCCCGTCTTTATCAAGATCTTCCCATTTAAAATTATCCATTACCATGATATCCTCGATTCCTGTATTATTGACGGCATACGGATGGTCATCTAAATTCCAATATTGTCGGAAGGTCTTACCTTACCTCTTCCAGCCATTCGCGGGTATCTTCCACATCACCCACCTGTAGTGCCGTCAGATGCTTATAAAGCTTTGTTGTAATTGGACCGGGTTCTTTTCCATCGGCATAAAATTTATGTATCTTACCCTTATAACCGAGATTTCCTATTGGCGTAACGACTGCAGCGGTACCGCAGGCGCCGGCTTCAGTAAAATTCTCGATTTCAGCAACACTTATTTGACGCTCTTCTACGGTATAACCGAAATCTTCGCGGGCAATCTGTACTAAAGATCGACGAGTAATACTGTTTAAAATAGAATCAGACTTCGGCGTGGCAAGAGTCTCATTTTTAAAAGCAAAAAAGATATTGGCTACGCCGGACTCTTCAAAATATTTATGTTCCACAGAATCAAGATATACGACGTCATTAAATCCTTCTTCTCTTGCCTGCTTCAGAGGAAGCAGCGAAGCGGAATAGTTGCCGCCTGCCTTTGCCGCTCCAATTCCATGGGCTGCGGCGCGATCAAAAAATGTCTCCACTTTGAGACTGATCGGTTTAAAACCAGCTTTAAAATAGGGTCCAACAGGAGTTACAAATACTATAAAGAGATATTCCGGAGCGGGCCTAACGCCCAGATTTTCACCAACGCCGAGCATAAAGGGGCGGACATATAAAGATGCGCCTGTTCCGTATGGCGGTACATATTCTTCGTTGGCCATAACGGTTTCCTTGATACCGCGAATAAACAGTTCTTCCGGAATTTCCGGCATCAATATACGCCGGGCTGAATCCCGGAAACGCCGGGCGTTTTCTTTTGGTCGGAAAAGCCAAATACGCCCGTCTTTGGAACGCTGAGCCTTCATCCCTTCGAAAATCTCCTGCCCATAATGCAGACACACAGCCCCTTCATCAATCAATAATTTGTTTTCAGTCACCAGTTTGCCCGAATCCCAGGCTCCATCTTGCCAGTGTGCGTGAAAGCGATAGGGAACGTATCGGTAACTAAAATCCAATTTACTCCACTCAGTTGTCTTTGGATCCATGACTTTCCTTTCCTGCTTTATTGATTGTGAATTTGAATTTCACACCGGGATTTGAATGTGTCGTTACCCGATGATTATTCCGAATATGGATTGTCAAAACTCATGCCACTAGATCCGTTAATTGTTAATATCCGACGATGATCTGTAAATTCCGGGCGTTTAATTGTATTTTTTCATTGCCAAATATTTTTACTTTTGAGAAAACAATATTATGATCCAAGCCCTGCGGTAATCTCTTCGATTTCCTAAAACTGAAAATCGATTAGGAACTCTTTTTCAGGAAATAAGAAACATTTTTTCTTTATATCCACCGAATGGCTGTCGTGTAAAAAGAAGAATAAATACCATTACATCATCATTAAGAGGATCATGAACTAACTAACATCTTCTGAAAGGTAAGCGGGTAAAAAAAAAGTTGCTTAAAAATTGGTAGAGAAATTGCAGGGTAATTCTCTGATGAGATATTAAGTTAAATCAATTTCGTAAGGAGGCAATATGCACAAAAAATTATTTATCCCCGGACCGGTTGACGTGCGCCCGGAAGTATTGGAGGCCATGTCGGCTCCCATGATCGGTCACCGCACCAAAGATGCTTCGGCATTAGGTGAAAGGATTTGTAAAAATCTGCAGAAATTGTTTTACACGGATAATCCGATTTTATTATCCACAACATCCGGTACCGGATTAATGGAAGGGTCTATTCGCTCGTTAACAACCAAACGGGCTGTCGTCTTTTCTATCGGCGCTTTCGGAAATCGCTGGGCAAAACTGGCAAAATCAAACAACGTTCCCGTAGATAAAGTTGAAGCCGAATGGGGTCAACCTACTCTGCCGGAAATCGTAGATGAATACCTTGCCACCGGTAAATACGACGTCTTCACAATCACTCATAATGAAACATCCACCGGGGTTATGAATCCGGTAGAGGAAATCGCCGAAATCCGCAAAAAATATCCTGACATACTCTGGCTGATGGATGCGGTTTCATCTATGGCTGGCGTCATGATCGAGGTCGATAAACTGGGCGTCGATGTTTGCATCACCAGTACCCAGAAAGCTCTTGGTCTTCCTCCGGGGCTGTCGGTTTGTTCTATCAGTCAGAAAGCCATTGACCAGGGACGTAAAGTGGAATTCCGCGGAACTTATCTCGATGTAATCGCCCTCTACGATTATATGCAGAAAAAAGCCTATCAGTATCCGTCAACTCCGTCTCTGTCACACATGTTCGCACTGAACAAGCAGTTGGATTATATCCTGAATGAAGAAGGTTTGGATAACCGTTATGCCCGACACCTGGAAATGGCAAAGATCACCCGCGCCTGGGCAAATGAACACTTCGAACAGTTTGCCGCCAAAGGATATGAATCCAACACGCTGACTACTATCAATAATACAAAAGGCATCTCAGTTGCCGATTTAAATAAACGGATCGGTGAACTGGGGTACATGATCTCCAACGGTTACGGCGACTTGAAAGAGAAGACCTTCCGCATTGCTCATATGGCTGACCGGACAGTGGATGTACTGAAGGAATTGCTGGATGTTCTTGATGTTGAAATAAAAAAAATGTAAAAGGTAATTGCCACAAAGACACTAGTGCACAAAGGGTTGAATTAAATTAATAATACTTCGTGTCTTTGTGTCTTTGTGGCAAAAGTAAAGGAGAGAGTAAAATGAAAGTATTAATCACCGACGGTCTTAGTCCAAAAGGGCAAAAAATCCTGGAGAACAACGGGATTGA
>JADHWC010000088.1 GCA_016783665.1 Fidelibacterota bacterium
AGTGTCATTCTGGAATTGAATCTACAAAGTTATCGGTTGGAACAGTCGAAGAAAAATATGGAGGGGAAGGAGGCAGGGGGATAATTAGGGAAGAAACCACTGCTGGAATGATTAAATAAAACGGGAATTCTAATTGTCGCTGAACACTCTTTGCCATTGAAGATTTCATTTTTCCAATATATGGGGATAATTGATGGAGGGTGGATTCTTTATGCACTGCACTTTCTCTCCATTCATCGGCAATATTTTGAAAATTTACTTCAATGGAATCTATATCAGAATGATAAAACATTGACATTTCTTAATTTTTGTTAAATTGCAACTTACATTATCGTTTTACAATATTTTGAGTTCTATCCATGTAAAATAGTAATTGTTTTAATAATTAGCAATGTTTTTGCAAAATATTTTGGTATTATGCGATTATATTGTTTCGTTGGAAATTATCAAAATGCGTTTACGCTTGAAAGTCATAAATCAGACCGGCGCAATAGGTAATTAGACATTGTCCCTCTTCAAAATGTCATCCGCCTTGAAATTTTGCGATATTTCCAGCTATCTGATAATATAGTACTATGACACAATTAATCAAATTTTTCCTCGAAATCCTAAGAAAATCCTTATTTTAAGAAGACAATGTTAAGCAATAAAAACAGGTGAAATCTAAATTCAAGATTATAAAAGTATATAGAGAATCAAATGCGGGATACGGTTGAAGAGAAACTAACAAGGCAAGATTAACGACTCAAATGTCGACCAAGTGTGAACATAAACAAAAAGGACTCACGAAAATGACGAAAATTCACTTCGTAAGTCCTTGTTTCTTAAAGCGGGGTCGACGAGACTCGAACTCGCGGCCTCCTGCGTGACAGGCCGAATCCTATCGATTTTGTAAGCTATTGATATACATTAATATACGGTGTAAACCTCCAACTTCTTAAATGGTTGCACCTGTTCCCATAGTGAGCCATAGTGAGCAGAAGTGAGCCATGACGAGTCACAAACGTCGACCAAGTGTCGGACTGAAAATTCGGTAAGTTTTCGCGTTTATCTACGAATTTTTGTCAGAGATTTCTATTTTGACTAGGCACAACCATATTCTCCGGACTTGAATCCAATCGAAAGATTATGGTTGGTGATGAAAGCCAGATTTTTCAATAACTGGATCGCCAGAACAAAAGAACAATTGGAAGATCGAGTCGCTGATGCACTTAACAGCTTCATTAATAACGAATCCGAAATTGTGTCTATCTGCAAAATATAGGAAATTCTTTTCAAGAAACGCTATAGATTTTCACTTACCTCTAATTCCCACAGGACAGCTCCGTCCGATTTCACCATATTTCTACAAATTTTGTCTATTTCAATCCTTTCTCATAACTTCGCCGGAAAATTATCAGATAATTTCTCTTAAAAAGTCTAGAATTTAACTGATCTATTGGTAAATTAATGAAGGTTTTCTATTTTGACTAAGGACAGGGTCAGGATGACAAATTTAGGTACGCCCCTGAGGTCTGTCGCCAGATGGACTTTCATGCCATAGTAATAAATCTTTTTTGAGGGATTGTATCCGACATTAGCGAAATATTCAAAAGGTTGTTTTGAACTTGACAGACGCTGCAGGTGACATAGCGTAAGCGGAAAACTGTCCACAATAAAATAGTTGTCAAAATTGGCGTCGGTTTTAATACTCAGATTGTTCTGCAGCAGGCTAAATACATGAAGCAGTTTTCTCAGTCTTCGCCCAAATCTGCTCCTTTCAGGAATTCTTGGAAAAAGCGCAATCCAGTTTTTGCGAACCAGATTTAGCCAAGCTCTTTGTGAATCTACAGAAAGCAATTCCCCCAGCATTTGAACCGTAATAACTTCGCTGTCGGTAAATTCCGGTGGTGGACAATTGCTTCTGCGGAAAATATTCGAACTTTGATAATAAAGTTTGAAAAAATCATCGACATAGACATAAATGACGATGAACAGGTCTTCAACGGTCATCTCTGACCGGTTAGGAATAAATTTGTCAAACATAGGGGACTCAAGGTTAATTAATAGAAAGTTCTTTTAACCTTAACCCGGGAAACCGGATAGAGTTCCCTATAATATTAATTCCATTTCAACTAGCACAACGCGTATATTAATAATTTGAGATTACTAATTAATTTCAAGGCTGATATTGTTCAAATCTTTTCTGCTTATAAACATATTAAGCAGATAACCTCTTGATAACGCGGATAACTACTACTGACACTAAAATCCCCACTAATGAAACAATGATTGAGGGTCCGACAGGAAAATCAAATTTTAAAGCTATCAGGACACCGATTGCGGCTCCCATAAAGCCTACAGTCCAACCAAGTATTAATCGCAAATTATGTCGTTTGGATATCAGCAAAGCCGCCACGGGAGGTATCACCAATAATGAAAATACCAGCATCACTCCCGCCACCGCCACCGAAGAAGTCACCACTACTCCGAACAATGCATAAAATAAAAAATCCCACCAACCAGTTTTCCATCCAAGTTTAACAGCTTTTTCCCGGTCGGTGGATATAGTCAAGAAACGGTGTTTGAGAATATAATGCAGAATACCAATTATGGCATAAATAATGGTTATTTTCAATAATTCTGGTGTGGAAACTGTCAATAGAGAACCTGAAATAAGATGGCTGAGTTCGCCCATCCCTTCCGCTCTTCTAGCCAAAAGCAGCACAGTCCCGGCGGTGAAAGCCGCATATACTATTCCGATAAAAGCCTCTTGCGGCACCCTTTCATCTTTGGTGCGGGTGAATGAAATAATTATAGCTCCAATAAATGTAAAAAGTAAAGCCATGAGGTAGCGTAACAGTGGATTGTCTTCCAGACCAACCGCCAGCGCAGTCGCAGTACCGAATGCTGCAGCCTGCGCCAGACTTAGATCGATAAAAATTACTCCGCGGCTGACAATGTGAAAACCGAGGTAAGTGTGGATGCCGGCTAATACAAATGCAGTCATGAGGGCTATTTGAACAAATGGCATCGAAAGTAGTTCTATCATAATTCACTGGCTTTTAAATTATTGTTAAGTTTGGAAATAAGAAAATCGAATAAATCGAAATAAGTCTCAATCCCTTTCGCACCGCCTACCGAAGGCGGCAGGTCGATTACCGCAGCCTTTGTTGCAGAGGCTATGAGACGAGGCGTACGTCCTTCGAAATAAGGTTCTTTTCCGATTATTCGAACGTCCATTTCTTTTATCATTTCTATCAAATTTGCGATATGTGATGGTGTCGGTTCAATTCCTGGAAACGGCTCTATAAAACCGACCACATCCAAACTAAAGGCGCTGGCAAAGTAGGGCCAACTGTTGTGGTAAGTAACAATCTTAATTCCTTTCAAAGATGCGGCTTCAATCTTCCACTCTTCAATCTTCGATCGAAGTTTTTCCTCAAAATTATTAAGGTTTTCCTGGTAATAGTTATAGTTTTGCGCATCTGCTTGGGAAAACGCATCCGCAATATCCCTGGCGATTATGATTCCGTTTGCTGGATTCAACCAATAATGGGGATTCCCCTGAGCGTGGATATCACCCAATGATGCGTTTACTTTTGTAGTGGGAACCTCCAACCGATCAATTCCTTGAGAACAATCGACTATCTTCAGATGACGATTGCGGGAACCATCAATTATATTATCCGCCCATTGATCTAACTCCATTCCAATTTTTAAATAAATATCTGCGCGGCTTACCGCGATCATCTGAGTAGGAACAGCTTCCACGAAATGCGGATTGCCTTCAGGCGGGCAAATATAATCGACCTCTACAAGGTCAACGCCGATTTCACGTGCGATTGCGGCAAGGTCACTGGTGGATGATACTACCTTCAGTTTGGCAATTATGCTTGTCGTTATAAGGCAGGAAATCAGACCTGCTACGATAATTCTATATAATTTCATCATATCTCCTTAAACCATCATTCGATGGATTTTGCCGCGACCATAGCGCCGCAAAGAATGAAAATGCTTAGCTCGCGGACTTGTGAAATACCATTTTCTAATTAAAATTTGTGTGGTTTATGAGGACCAAGTGACCAGAGTATCTGTAATAATGCAGTGTTCCATTGAACATTCTCAAGGTTGTCATCTCGTCTTAATAGCAATCCAAAACGGGTAGTTTCTTCCACAAGAGCGAAACCTGCGAAGATTCCATATCCGGTTTGATTTTCGTCAGAATCGTTTACTCCTTGAGTATAATCGACAAAAACACCGGAATCCCACCGCTTGCGGAATTGGTAATCCATAGCAAAAAAACCGCCGTAAGAGGTGATATCTTTGGAACCGGATGGTGAATCTTCATCATCCACAGTCCGTCGATTTTGCAGCGCTTCACCTATAAAAGTGAGTGAACGGTAGCTGTCAGGTCTCCACTTAAGCTTGAAATCGATTGCTGTCATAGTTGCGTAGTGATTCTCATTCGGATCAACTTCACCTCTTAAAGTCGAAATACCGAAATCGAAAGCTGTAAATTTACTCAGCATTGTGAATATTGAACTCCGCATACAAATTCCTAAATCAGGTCGGGCTTCTTCTTCCTCTACCACCTCATTTCCCTCGTCATTATGGTGATGACCTCCAATGTGCCCGCGCATGAGATTGGCGGAAAGATTAAGTGCAGATTTGCCCAAAGGATATTGTCCGCTAAAATTAAGCGAAACATCACGCAGACCGTCATTTCCGAACATTACTTGATACACTAACGGTCTTTCTATCCAGGACCACTGATGTGGATGTTGAGTGTTGATCTTGCCGAAATCGAGTAAATATTGTCCGGCTTTCATCTGCAAGCCTAAAGGCAGTCCCCTTACAATAGTCATATAGGCTTCTTCGATTTCAATCGATGCCTCAGGCCCATGTATTGCTAAGAATACATCTGCTCTTGTGAAAGGATTTAAATATCCGTTGGCGGCTATTTCGATTTCATGCAGAGCTAAATCTAACTTGGAGTAATCATCCGTTCCCTTCTGGTCATGAATACTGACTCGCATGTCGCCAATCACGGATATATCCGGATTTACGGTCGTTTGGGAGTACGTAATCGTACAGATAATTAACGATATAATCACCGCTAATGATTGTATTTTTAACATGGATATCTCAATTTTATGAATGGAATGTAGGTACGAAATAAACAAATCGAGAGAGTAATACACATAACAATTCAATCGACTTGATCGTTTTTCATTCGCAAATATTTTTACTAAATTCTTTTCATCAACTGAGAATAGAGGGGGGAGCGCGAGGTAAGAAAAATTCTGAAATGAATCTAAGTTGTGGACTTTCAAAATCGGCGGATACAAAATCGAAATATGTAAAATACTGGACAAAGCAAACAGTTTGAGTAGTTTCTGCACAGGATACTACATATTGCAATATGCAAGCAGGGCAGTCACTGCAATCAGCTTCTTTTGTATCATGATTGTGCAGAACCGGAACCAATGCAGGCAATAGAAGAACTATTACCAACATCAACAGAGTCGAGGTAATTTTCAGAAAATCGAAAAAACCGTTGATTCTAAATATGAAGTTTGGTGAAGTCAACCGATAAAATCCATGAATAATATTGCTAACAAGTTACAAATAGATATCACAAATGTCAATATCATATATATAAATATTTCTATCCTGCAGGTTCTCCCAAGAAATTCCTGTCTAACCAATCGGAAAATTTTCAAATTTTGACTAAAAGTAGTTTCTTTATCTCCTGATGGACATCATTGAGTAATTTTACAATGTAAACACTAGGAGTAAGGCTAAAAGCATAAAATTTATAATCATGTGAATTAGCAGATTGCCAACCACTTACAAATTCAACAAATTGATAATTTGTATTTTTATCCCGTTGATTTGTCATATTATCTTCAAATCTATCGCCTCAGTGGAAAGCATCCATTCGATAAACCATTATTTTTAATGTCACCGATTATATTCTTTATTCATTCAATCGATAATTTCTTTTTTGCACATATGGCATAAATTGCCGTGTCCCGCCTCCTTCACTAACAACTCGCATTATGTTACTATCGGTTACTACAACGCCTGATAGCAAAGTCACCGGTGTTTCATGGAATACCTCTGGAATAAGGGGAGTTGAAGGTCCTAACATTACAACTTCCCTGCAATTGATTGCGGAGTCAAGCAAATGGTCGATGGTGCCGTTTATAATTGACGTACTGGTTATTAACGCAATATCACACCTGTTTAATCCATTAGCGGCGAATGCAGATTCAATCAGGTCGCGTGCCTTGGAAGTATCATTTTCATATATCTCAAGCGAACATCTTTCGCGAATTTTCTCTGCTATCGGTTTAAAATACCCAATCATTGCAACCCGCTCACCGGACATTATTTCGATAACGGATAGAATATCGCCATCCAATCTTTTCCATTTTTTAGAATATTTTTGTTGGTCTGATGAGGCGAGTGAGTTAGCCACAGCCAAACCTATAGACCGCTGGAGGCTGCTTTCAGCCGAAAGCCAGGATAAAAGTTCGCCGGCATTCCTCCCGGCAAGCAAACCTTTATCAGGCAAAGATATATCATCACATTGGACATCTTTTCTAAATCTATAGGCTACTCCACAGGTACCATCATCAAGTTGAACAGCAATATACTTTAATCCTAACCTAACATCCGACACTAACCGATTATTTGCACAATCTGCAAGTGTTTCAATAATACGATTTGCTATTAAACTTTCCAACACAATTACCTCAATTTATTTCTGTTTTCAATTATATGACAAACGAGTTTTCTCATCGGCAATTGTCGGTTGGAGAGTTTCTTTCCATTCCGGACTCTTCCATGTCTCCAATATTTCATGTATATTGTAGTATTTCTGGGGAATTGGATGTGTTCCGATAACAACCTTTATCCCATATCGAGCCGGGATGAATTCCCTGAAATAAGTCAAGTGAGGACATGGCGGATAACCGACAACAAATCCCGTGGCGAGGTGGATCACATCCGCACCGTTTTTTTGCATTTCCTCCGGCGCATACTCGATATTACCACCCGGACAACCACCGCAGGTAGTAAAACCTACTAATTCCACTTCTCCACCCTTATAAATTGAGAAAGCTCCTTCTCTATTACGAAGCGACCTGAAACATTTTCCGCCGGCACAGGTTCGATAGCGATCACAGATGATGATGCCTAATTTGATTTTATTCGCCATATTTTCCTCTTAAATACATTAATATTATTTGCTCGAAACTAACCTTCCCTTTTGCCACCGGGTGTTTTCCCATTTAAATCAGGTTTCGAATCTTTATCTATATAGTAAATGCTGTTTTTCGGATCGGAATCGATGATGATTTTGGCGCGGTTGAATATTCTCTGCATAGACTCTAAATAGCGGAGGCGTGCAGTTATTTCCGGCTGCTGCCGGTATTCATGACATAAAGCCGTAAAAGCAGAGGTATCCGACGTTGCTTTGTCAACGATTTCTTTCGCATAGGCATTTGCGCTCGAGATTATTGATACAGCTTCGCCGCGTGATTTGGGAATTACCGTATTGGCATATCCTTCCGCCTCCTTCATTATACGCTGTTTCTTTTCTCTGGCGTCGGATACGGCTTTAAAAGCATGTGAAACATTGGAGGGCGGCACAATATCAGTGAATTCAATCGATATTACCCGGACGCCTACATGCAATTCATCCAACTTCTGCTGAATTTTATTTTTCAGGATAATTTTCAAAACCGATTTTTCCGAGGTCATAATATCGTCCACGGCTCGCTGCGCCAATTCCCCGCTCAGGTATCTTTTTGATACCGATTCGATGATTTCCGATGGATTTCCGACATTGAACAGATACTGCACCGGGTCTTTAACGTCAAAATTGATCACAGCCCGCACCTCTATCATATTCTCATCCCCGGTTATATCCTCGACGCCGGATTTCCTATCGCTTTCCAGCATAATCTTATTGACCTGTTTGACCCGGACTTTCATGATTTTTTCAAATGGAGCAGGGAGACTATAACTTATTCCGGGCTCCGTTTTCAGTTTCACAAGTTTGCCGAATCTGAGAACCATTGCTGTCTGCCCGCTCTCCGTCGAATAAAATCCGCTCAATAGATAGGCGAGGGCAATCACTGTAATTATTCGTTTATACCACCTGATTTGTAAAGACTTATTCAATCTTACCTCCGGAATGCATCGTTTTCAACAGCGGCGATTTTTCATCGAGGATGATAATAGTTTGTTCGTTGAACATCTTTTCGTATGCTTCGAGAGATCGAATGAATTGGTAGAATTCAGTGTTGTTTTTATATGCATCTCCATAGATTTTCATCGCTTCAGCGTCGGCTTGACCTTTAATAACAGAGGCTTGTTTTTTTGCTTCAGCAAGTATAGTCCTCGATTCATTATCAGCCTGCGCTCTGATTTCGAGAGCTTTCTCTTCGCCTTCCGCAAGATATTTTTTAGCGATTCTGTCTCTCTCAGCGCGCATTCTGTCATAAACCGCAAGCTTATTTTGCGACGGCAG
>JADHWC010000089.1 GCA_016783665.1 Fidelibacterota bacterium
TAAAATAAGCATAACAATGGCATCAACGCTGACAAAAGGGCAGTGTTTCGAATCGTTATGGATTGGTGCATTTATTAAAGTCTAAATTAAATCGTATAGATCTGTACACATAAGCCCTTTTGCAGGTTATGCCAAACGTTACTGCTAATAGACTTTTTTTATTTAAAATAACACTTGTATATATTTTTAGAAGTATTAGATTAAGTTAAACTAAGTGTTTGGGGTGTTCAATATAAGGGAAGGTGCCGGTTTATCCGGGAACCGCTCTTTGAAAATTGAAACTGCCCCATGGGAGGAGAAAAGCGTGATACTTGAAACTGTATTACTACCGCTTCCGCTTGTGCGGATCTTCCCGACATATTATTTCATCAAAAATAAATTTTATACAGGCCGGCTGGATTACAGGTAATTTTCTGTTCGATTATTATTTTTAATTGGAAATAATCGAATGCCGCTTATTAGCTATTCAAAGCCTTTGGAAATGGTAAAACGGCTTGCCGGAATGATATAATTACAGGTAGAAATGGCTTGTCGCAGTAATTCGGTCGTCTGTCGCACAGAAAAATGGCTCGTCGCACTAATTTGGTCGTCTGTCGCAGTCATTCAGTCGTCTGTCGCACTTAAAAATGGTCTGTCGCAGTCATTCAGTCGTCTGTCGCATAAAAAAATGGCTTGTCGCAGTCATTCAGTCGTCTGTCGCATGGAAAAATGGCTTAATGGCATTAAATAGCGCCTGAATTTCTTATATAAATCACTCAATTAGAATAATTAGTTATAGAATTGAGATCAAGTATTAGATAATGAAGCAATTTTACTAATGTAACTATTAAAACTTATCAATCTTAATCAAAACAAGGAGGAAAAAATGGCAAAGTTAACACAATCAATTGATGGTCGTCTTTCGGCGGCACAAATTGCGATTGAGAATTCGCTTTCAGATAACAAGGTGCTATCTCTTTTGTCTGTGTATGGCTATGATGCGGCAAAAATCGGTGAAGGGAAAACTCTATTTGAAACAGCGCGGCAGATTCAACAGCAGCAGAAGGCGGAATATGGCGATCAGTATGCCGCAACAGATGCATTTAAAGCTAAATTGGACGAAGCGAAGACTGAATATATGCGTTTCTTGAAAGTAGCTCGTGTGGCTCTTAAAAATGATTATGCAGCTTTTAAGACACTTGAGCTTGGCGGTATTCGTAAGCATTCGCTTACCGGATGGATAGGTCAGGCAAGAACGTTTTATATTAATTCACTTTCGGATGCAGATGTACTTGCAAAGTTAAATAACTTCGGTATAACACAGGAAAAGCTGGAAGCCGGTAAAACTCTGGTTGATGAAACGGAAGCGGCAAATATATCTCAAAAGAAGGAAACCGGCGAAGCTCAACAGGCTACGAAAGATCGTGACGAGGCTATAGACAACCTTGATGAATGGATGAGTGACTTCTTTGCTATAGCGCGTGTCGCTCTCGAAGAAAAGCCACAATACCTGGAGAAACTTGGGATTGTTGAGCCGTCGTAGGAGAATTGGTTTATTAGTTTATCCATGCTTCACTACGTTACGCAGGATAAATTGGTTTATTGGTTGTTATTCGTATTTAACCCTTGCAGGGTTGGAGACTTTGTTGCTACGTCCCTGGTCAACAGGTTTCACCTGCTGTTACTCATGTTTAACCCTTGCAGGGTTTGAAGATATGGAAATAGGTCGCACAATCCCGAAGGGATTTAACATGAATAACATCCGGCAGCTGCCTGCCCGACAAGCAGGCGGGCCGGATGAAGAAAGAGCCCCCCTTCCACCAAACAAAACACCGGAGGTGTTTAACTTGATAAGGAGCGCAATCCCGCAGCCAGAAAAAAGGTAAACCCGAGGACTGTCTTCGGCGGCTGCCTGCCGGACAGGCGGGCAAACCCGGGAAAATTCTTTGAATGAACAACCCCGCCGCAAGCAACGGAGTATCTTAGATGAGCTTGAATGATCGAAACAACCCAAGGGTCGGGAAATTAAACCCATCTGGATGGGATTAAATGTAGAAATAGGGAAAAGGGATACCGGGAACTGCCATATAGAGAAGTTATCTCTTTAGGTCTTGACAATAGAATCACTAACGGTTATACTTTAGAGCCATGAATAGAGAAGTGGAAAATGGGTTAAAAAGTTTGTCTATAGAGAAACCTTTTTTGAGCGTAAATGTGAAGGATGAACATAGGTTAGCGATTAAGAGGAACCGAAAGATGGATTTAGAAAAACAAAACACATGGTCGGGTCAGAGAAAATTTATTTTTATCATTTTTCTTTGCTTTGCATTTTCCGTGACAGGATGCGGACCATCCTATGAAGAACGTCAGGCAAAAAAGGAAGTGGAGAGGAAAGAGCTAATACGCAAGAAAGAAGCAAAGGTCAAAATCTTATCTGATCAGATTTCAGAAAAGTACAATGCTATCTGCTTTCCTCCCGAGGGTTTGGGAGCAGCTGCGTTCACCTATGAGCTCCAGAAATTTTTATCCGCCGACGTAGAAAGAGCTGTTCTATTCAAAGGATACTTAGAAGACGTTGAAAAAACGGAGCATGGTATTGTCATTGAATTTATATGCCCGCTTCTTGGAGAGGAATTTTATTTAAGTGAAACAGTTATACGCTTTCGGCTAACTACTGCTGAAGAGAAAGTAAAACAATTCCTGGCAGTAAAAGGAGAAGATCCCATATTCCGTTTGCTTCGCTATTTTAGTGTGCCAGATTATTTTGTTGTCGCAAAAATAGCCGAACTAAAGAGATCTAGGCGGTATGAATTTTTTGGTTCTGCTAGTGGGGATGTAGTAGAAATAGATGTTAAAATCCACCCAAGTTTTGTATCAACTGGAAAATTAGTAGAAGCCATACCCATTCCCAATGATTGAAATTCGTCAGAATATTATTGCTAACGAGTTACTGAACCTGACCTGTCAGGGGCTGTGCCCCCTCCAGGCAGGTGAGTTCCATCGTTAGCCGAATAATAAAAAAATAAATAGTGAGGGTGATAGTTATTGATGAAAATAATAGATATAGATTTTAGATTCGTTGAAAGTTATTGTGAACTTGCCGCGCTTGGTGAATTTTTAGATGTTATTAACAAACAATTAAATACTGTAATTAATAAAGAAAAAAAACGATTAGAATCAAGAATACAAAAAAAGAAAAAGGACCTCGATGAAATAGAATTATCGAATATTCACCGGGAGTATAATGATAGAGTTTATGAGTTGTTACCAAGATATTTTAGAAGTCCTTTTTTAGTGACACTTTGGGCTGTTTCTGAATCAGCAATAATAGAAGTTGGAGATTATATACAAAAACAAAAAGATATTCCTTTAAATATGAAAGATATTCGTGGCAAGAATTTCTTAGATCAAGCAAATAAATATTTTAAGTATATCCTTGAATTTAAGTTGTTTACTAAAGAAGCATATGATCGTTTAGAAATGCTTAGAATTCTTAGAAATGTAATTGCCCATTGTAATGGAAGATTAGATGCAATAAAAAACAAAGAAGACTTGAAAAAGTTGAAAAAGTGGAATAAAGAAAAAATTGGTATCACTTTATTGATTAATAGCATTATTTTTTCAGAGTTGTTTTTGAAGCAAACTTATAATTTTGTCAACGCTGCAATAATTGATTTGCTTGATCGTACAAGGAAATCTTTCCCTAAATAATAATTTTGTGAAGTATTATTGTAAAAATATATTAGAAATGAGCAATAGAAAATTAAAAAGGATATTAGAGAAAAAATGAGAATAACAATTTTTTTGATTATTATTTCTTTAGTTATTTCTTGTGGAGATAACAATCCACAACTCTCAAAAAAAGAAATGGAATGGAAAATATATAACAGAACTGTAGATACTGATGATCCTAATTATCCATTGGAAATAATAGAAGATGGATATAAAATAATTCGTGCCTATCATAAAGATGCGAGTAAAATAGGATATGTAGAATTTCCCGCAAAAGATGAGGTTGAATGGGGATGGAAATCTACAGTAAGAAATAAATCAAACAAAAGGCTAAAAGTGACAGTTACTTATATATTAAAAGATAAGGATAGGTTTACAATTACTTCAGATAAAGATTATGAGTATGCAGATCCCGGTGATACAGTAACAATAAGAAGCACGTCTTCTATGAATTTTCAGAATGTCAAAAGAGTTTATAGTAGTAGTGGGAGCATATCATACTATGAACAATAATATAGGTTATTTTATTTATTATCAATTGTGAACGGCTAACCATTGCACATAACGCCGAGCTGCTCGATGATTTTAAGGCGGACTAATTTGTTGAGTGTTTTTCATTATTCAATCATTCTCACGTTTTCACTCGCCGTATGTGACGCAGCCACCGTTAGGCATATAAGAGCATATTATATTAGGTAAATGTTATGAACACAATTATTACTATTTCTGATATCTTGATAAGATTGCTTGAAACAATGGTCTGGCCTTTGACAGTATTGATACTTACGTATTTTTTCAGGTCTGAAATAAAAAAGTTTTTTTCTCGCATATCAAGTTTTAAATACAAAGGTATTGAAGCGGAATTTAAGAAAGAATTAAATCAGGCAGAAGAAACTGCAAAATCTACGATTCACACGTTTCCTAAAGTCAATTCTATAGAAGAAGCTTTAGATAAAGATCGAAGTTCTGAAATAATCTCATTATTAGAAATCTCACCAAAATCAGCAATTGTGCTAATGTGGCCACATATAGAAAAAGCTTCAATTGATGCCGCAGAACGATTAGGGATCTTTATACCTCAAGGATTCACAGGACACCATGTATTTCAATTATTAAAAGAGCGAATGGTACTCGATGATGAAATTATCTCCATTTTTCGTCAACTCAGAAATCTTCGAAATAAGGCTACACACATGCATGACTTTACAATTAACATAGAACAAGCAGAAAGATATGTGTCTCTTGGATCTGGTGTTATTAAATATTTAAATCAAATTGAAAATATTGCTTAGCGAATCTGCTTCGCACCTGACGCCATCGCGATAACACAAAGATAGCCGGAGGACTTAAATTCGGCGTCAGAGTGCAAGCAGGGGTTGGACTAAGCCATCTATCTGGAATTTGCACAGTTTTGAGTTATGCTGATGATCAGTGATGAAAAGGTGGAATATTCAGCTTATTGCAGCAGTTTACAAACAGCCCAAAAATACCGGGTCAGCCGTCAGAACATAATCAGTTTCAGCAGCTTTTCCGCCCCTGCTTTCGGTCCCTCTGCCTCAAAACCACCGACGCCCAGCCGGGTTCTCAGTTGTCCGAGGAATATCTTATCGTCGAATCCCTACTGGCAGAAATATCTCGCATATACTGATGACAAATATCAGGATTTACTCAGGCATATGATAGCTTTACTTGTAATTATTTAGAGGCTGAGATTGCTTTTGCTAATTCTTGATTCGAAGCGCCTAATGCGAGAATTGATCGGATAATGAGATCAAGCGATACAGTTGGATCTCCCACTTCCATCTTAGCAACACGAGATTGACTGGAATGGATGAGTTTTGCAAGCTGAGCTGACTTTCCAGCCCTTTTGTTCAAGTCTTTTTCTTTTGTCCTTACGCATTGTCATATTCCTTTATTCGTCTTTTGCAGATTTCAATAACACTTTTCGGAGTCTGTTTCGATTTCTTGCTGAAGACTTCGAGGATAATTATAGCATCCTTATCGCCAAAAAACCTCTACTCCATGATGGAGACATTTTACTTTAATCGGTGTAATGCCGACTAACTCACCATCGGGCGTCAGCACTTTTGGAACATCCGTTTCAATTTTTATTTCTTTAGCTTTAAAGGTCTCAATCTCATCAAGATAAATATGATCGCCCGTAAATATCTTCGGGAAACTTTTCAGGAGTTTGATGCGTCCTAATTTGCCCAGTAAGGTTACATCAAGAAACCCGTCATCGATTTCGGCGGAAGGCGCCATCAGGAAATTCGCCGTCCAGCGTGTATTTGAAATTTCGACAAATATATTATCCCGCTGATACTCCTGACCATCAATAGTAATTATTAATTTATGACTTTTCAGAAAAATCGTCTTTTGAAAAACACCCAACGTATAGGACAAATTGCCAAATACTTTCAATTTTAGGGCAATTTCGGTCACATCAGCGACAAATCCCAATCCAAGAATATTCAGGAAATAGTAAGTTTCACCGTGCGAAATAAATTGTCCAACATCGACTTTTCTGGGTAATTGCAGGCTGATAATATCAATTGCGTCTCGCCAATGTGTATTGTGCAATTCCAAGTCACGGGCAAAGGCATTACCGGTCCCAATGGGTAAAACGCCAATGGGAATTTTCACTTTCGATTCGTTCCGATAGTATCCGTTGATAACTTCGAACAGCGTCCCATCCCCTCCGGCTGCAACAACTCCGTCATATTGACTCAAATCGGCATCTTTTACGATCTGAATACCATGTTCGTGATAATCCGTGGTTCGCAGATCAAATTCGATCCCTTTCTCCTGAAAATATGCTTCCACATCCGGCAGAATTTTCTGAGCCCGTCCATGTCCCGCAAACGGATTATAAACCAGCAGTACTTTTATCAAACCAATCCCCTCCTCAAAAAATTAATTCCCGAATATAATTATTCCACCACAGCAATCATATAAAAAAGGTCATTATGATAAAGTAGATTTACAGGATCAGGTGAAGCAATTTCGGCAAGATCGAATATTCACAGGGTGGTGTGCCGATAATTTCACCATCGGTTTCGACCGCAACAGGAAGATTTTCTCCGGATAGTGTTACCCGATATCCCTGATGATATTCTGCATTGGCCTTTTTAAAAACCGAGCCGGAATAGAGTGACGGAATATAGCTTAGCGTTTTCAATCGACCCATTTTATTAATCAGAGCGATATGCAGTTTGCCGTCATCACAGGAAGACGGCACCCCGTAATTCATTCCGCCGCCAAAATAGGAGCATTTGAACACTGTCAGATTTTTCAGAGAGCGGCTGAGATGTTCGGTCTGGTCAATAGTGATATCCGTAGAAAAATTGCCGAATTGGAACACGTTTCTAAATCCCGCAAAAAGCGCCGCAATATCGACGTTCAGGCGTTTCAAAAAGGACATCATCATCGTTTTCCGGTTGAATGCCACGACCGACTGACTGATTACCCCCACGCTGGAGTTCGCCAGAAAATAGCGGGTAATTCGATTCCCGTTTTTATCATTACAGATGACTTTTGCCACATCCACCGTATATGATTTTTCCGACAACACACGATCCGATAACAATAGTCGGTCGGAAAATAATTTTTCCACATCACAGCTGCTGCCGGCGCCCAGAAAGACGAGTTGAATTTCCGGATCAATCAGACGATCATCCCGAATAACACCGTTCAAAACTTCATTCAGGGTTCCATCACCACCAAAAACAACTATTCGCTTGACGCCGTTATCCACAGCTTGTTTCGCCAGTTCAAGTGCATGCCCCGGATATTTCGTAAGATGACAATTGATTCTGAAATCACGGCTTTGCGACTCTTCTACAAACGACTGCCACCGTTTGCGGGCTTTTCCGCCACCGGCAAGCAGATTAGTGATGAAAAAGATTTCCTGTTTTTGCCTCAATGCAGCGATAAGTCCTCCCACACCAGCGATTGTCTCAAATGCTTGACCATGTCATCCCGATCGGGATCACCGGGCCTGAAAACTGAATAAAAATTAACGGGCATCGACAGACCCCAGAATTTATCAAAGATTTCTGCCTGCTGTGAATTTAGCGGATATCCGCAACGGAAGAACCGGTATTTCCGGCGATTGCTTCGGATTGCCCATTTTAATAAATCAGAGCCCACATCCCGGCACCCGTCTGCAAAGACAAGATGGCGGATTACCAGTTCCGACAATGGATGTTCTTCCGGTGGTACCAATCGAAGCGGACTTATGATTTTTTTCAGAAATGCAAATTTGCCACCGTAACGGCTGATCACCGTGTTTTTGAACCGCGACTGATCCCAGAGACTGATGGCTGCAACTATTGTATCATTGTAAATAGCCAGACAGGTATTTTCCAGGGTGAAATCTTTTTGTTCGTAAAGCGATGACAGGTAACCGGCTGTCCAGTCTGGTCTTAATTCGTACCCTGCAAAGAAGCGTTGGTACAATTCTGCAATTTCGGAGATATCGGTTTGAGTAGCCGGGCGTAAACTGTACTTTTTCCCCGGATGTAGAAACGGAAGCGGAAAAATGTTTTTAACCCGATATTTGCTGACCAGATCGAATGCCGGAATCCCGGCTCTGCCAGACAGCAGTGTCTCCATCGCCCGGTTCGCACCTATCACCAGAATGAAACCGAGTTTGACCGGGGTATCCATCAGGTAATCCATTACATGCTTCATCAGGCGAAACGTCAACAGTATATTCTGGTAAGGATTCTCGATTTTTATGCCACCAATATAGGCGACTGAAACAGGTTTTCCTTTGTATT
>JADHWC010000090.1 GCA_016783665.1 Fidelibacterota bacterium
AAAGATTATGCAGATTCATGCTGAAATAATCATTAGAGGAATGGTTCAGGGAGTGGGCTACCGGTATTTTGCGTATCGAAAAGCAAATCAGTACGGCTTATGCGGTTATGTAAAAAATTTACACCGTGACGATGTGCAGTGTGAAGTAGAAGGTGAGGAAGGAATCGTCAGAGATTTCATAAAAGAGCTGAATATTGGGCCGGCATTTTCACGGGTTACTAATGTACAGGTGAATGTATCCGCCGACTTATATGGTTATAAATCATTTGAGGTGAAATTTTGAAAAATTTGCTTCGGATTGGAATGGCGCAACTTAATCCCGTACTCGGGGACATAAAAGGCAATGTCCGCAAAATAGCGGATATCATCAAACAGGCTATTGATGAAAAAATCGAATTACTTGTTTTTCCCGAACTGACGATTACCGGGTATTCACCGCAGGATCTGTTATTCAATTCCCGTTTTATTGATAAAAATCTTCAAGCCTTGAATGAAATTCTCGGCTTTGTGCCAGAAGGATTAATAGCGGTTGTTGGATTTATTGACCGTATCAGTGATAATGTTTACAACGGAGCCGCTGTCATCCAGAACGGAAAAATTATTGATAAACGATTTAAAACGCTGCTTCCCAATTACGATGTCTTCGACGAAAAACGCTACTTTACATCGGCTGCCGTGAATCATCCCATTCCTGTTTCGGTGAACGGGAAGGAATTTTTGTTAGGCGTGGAAATTTGTGAAGATTTGTGGGATGCAAATTCCGATGTAAAAATTACGGAAGAACTGGCGAAGCAGGGCGCAAATCTGATTGTAAATTTATCGGCGTCACCTTTTGAGCATAATAAACGGGATGTGCGCCGACAACAGATATTCGATAAGATCAAAAAAATCAAAACGCCTCTTATTCTTGTGAACCAGATCGGCGGACAGGATGAATTCGTATTTGACGGAGATTCGCTCGCGCTTGATTCCTCCGGTTCGGTGATTGGCTGGGGGCGGGAATTCGTAGAATCTTTGACATCTTTCGATCTTGATATTAAGTCGGGAAGGGGATCGCCGGTGGAATTGCCGTCTATCCGGAAGGAAGCGAGTATTTTCCAGGCGCTGGCGCTTGGCGTCAGGGATTATTTTCGAAAAACCGATTGTAACGTAGCTGTCATAGGATTAAGCGGTGGAATTGATTCGGCGCTGATTGCGTGTATCGCCGCTGTTGCTCTTGGCGCGGAAAATGTGACTTGTGTTGCCATGCCGGGTCAGTACACGGCGGATATGAGTAATCTGGATGCAAAATTGCTGGTGAAAAATCTCGGGGTAAAGTGCTTGGAAGTTCCAATTAACAGAATTGCTGAAACGTACAATGCCGAGTTGAAGGATATTTTCAAAGATACCCAATTTGATATTACCGAAGAGAATATTCAGTCCAGAATACGTGGAAATATTTTAATGGCTATTGCCAATAAATTTGGTTACTATGTACTGTCAACCGGTAACAAAACAGAATTGGCGCTTGGATATTGCACAATGTATGGAGATATGGCGGGAGCGTTAGCGGTTATCTCGGATTTGAGTAAACTCGAAGTGTATGCCGTGGCGCGTTATGTGAACGAGAAGAACGGGAAACAAATCATCCCGGAGCGGATATTCCAACGTCTGCCAAGCGCCGAATTGGCGGAAGATCAGTTTGATCCCTTCGATTATGAAATCGTAAGCCCGCTCGTTGATTTGATTGTTAACGATCAGAAATCGTCTGATGAACTCATCAAAATGGGATATGATCGAAACCTGATTAAAGATATCCTGAATAAGATCAGGCTGTCTGAATACAAAAGACGACAGGCGGCGCCAGGTCTGAAAGTAACCGGCAAAGCCTTTGGTGTTGGTCGAAGATTTCCAATAATTAACCATTATAGAGAATAATGCGACAATCATTCAGAATTACCTTATCTGTTATTACTTTACTCGTTATCGGCAATATTCTTTTTGCAAAACAGGACAAAGTAGTAGATGGAAATATTTGGAATCGTATGAAAAAAGACAATAAACTCTACTATGTTACGGGCTACTTAAACGGACTTGAAAAAGCAGAAAAAATTATCGATATTAATGTCAGAACACAGAAGAAAAATGAATTTGCCTTTACTGAGCCCTTTTATGTTAGCCAAATGCGAAAGAATATCCGGGATTATATTCCCCAAGAAGATAACCGTATCTATTTGATTATTGAATTGCTTAATGCTTTTTATGCCGATTCTCATAATATAAAAATTACGTTCGAAGCAGCTCTGCGCATTACACTGGCACGGCATTTGGGCGATGTTGAAAAAAGTGATTTTTGGTTAAATGAAGCCAGAAGGCGAGCAGGTAATAAAAATTGATAAAAATGGGATAAACGTTTATGGATAATAAATCACAAAACGAAGAAATTCATCTTTCGATACATTTTTACAGATATTTGCTGACGATTGCGATAGCCGGATTCGGTCTGTTTATGGTCTCTGTGGAGCCAAACATCCTCAGGCAATTCCGGTTCTGGAATTCGCCGCAAACAATTGACAATCTGATACTCACCTGGTTTGCTTTGAGCGTCGTCACTGCTTTATTGATATTTTTTATCGGGATTCTGCTTCAATTTTTTAGAAGAGATAACCGCCTGTCTTTTTATTTTTGGTATCAATATCATTTTAAGCTCAAGTCTTCTGTTTGCTACTATTTTCTTCCAGCTCTGGCATGGAAACAGTGAAATGCTTGTAGTATCGTGGATTGCAATTCTGATTCTGACAAATATCATTACCTTTGGTGCCACTGCGGAATTTTTCTATATCCATTTTACTAGCAGACATAATTTTATGCCATATGTGTTGGGTGTGCTTGCCTCGACCCCGGTTTTTAACTGGTTTTTTTGAGCCTGATCGGAAAAATATCAATCTTCTGATAATTTTTAAAAGATAAATTCATTTATCTTTAAATGATAGACAATATTATAAAACGTACGCCCCTGGCGTTCCTGGTCCTCTGGTATTTTCTCGGTATACTGTCCGATCGGTATCTGCCAATTAATTATGTAATCTGGTCGGTTGGAGTTTCGGTTCTAATTATTCTGAGTTACATATTATCTGAAAAACCATATTCATTAGTACTTATTCTATTTATGATATTTGGAATCGGTGGCGTAAATCATCAATTGCGATCCGCGATAAGCTCCGATCACTTCAGTGACTATATTGATGAAATGGAGGATAGTTTAATTGTAATAGTCGAAACGGCTGAGGCAGGCGCTGAAAGTACCCAAAAAATTATTGTGAATCATGTCCGCATTAAAAGAGATCGATGGATAGAATATCAGGGAAAAATACTGTTAAAAGTCAAGGATAGTCAACGCCGGTATTTTTACGGTGATGAATTGAGGTTTTTTACGTCATTGCGCATGCCTATGGGCAGACGAAATCCGGGTGAATTTGATTATAAGCAATATCTGATAAATCATCACATCTTTGCGATCGGGTATTTGGAGGAGAAAGATATAACCATTTCAAAACCGCGATCGATGTATTCGTTACGCCGAACGGCAAATATCCTGAAATACAGAATTCAAGATCTGATTGCCATATCGGTAAAGGGAGAACAGGGCGCCATTTTAAAGGCATTGTTGGTTGGCGTCCGCAGTGAGATAGATGAAGATACCAAGCAGGCATTTATTGATTCAGGCGTCATTCATGTGCTTGCTGTCTCCGGATTACATGTGGGGTATGTGGCTCTGGTCTTCTGGGTAATTTTCGGGTTTTTAAGACTTCCGCTAAAACCCAAAGTGATCCTTACTATTCTGGCGTTGAGCGCCTATGTTCTTGTTGTGGATATCAAACCGTCCGTTTTGCGGGCAGTTATCATGGCGTCCATGATCCTGATTGCCAAAGGATGGGAAAAACAGGTTAATGTGTATAATTCATTGGCTGTCGCGGCGTTCATCCAGACATTAATAGATCCCCTGCAACTCTTCGATATGGGATTTCAACTGTCTTTTACAGCGGTTTTTTCGATTGTATATATTTATCGCCGGTTGGAAGTGATGCTGCCGGATAAATTACACCCAAAGTCAGTGTCAGTGAATTTTTTAAAGAAAATATACCAACTGTTTCTGGTCTCTCTATCTGCGTTGTTGGGGACACTGCCGATAACTGTCTATTATTTCCATCGTATTCCTATTATTTCGCTATTATCCAATATTATTGTGATACCATTGATCAGTATAATAGGCGCGCTGGGATTTACCCAAATAATCCTTGGTTTTTGCTGGCAGGGATTTAACGTGGTGTACGGTGAGGTGGAAACGCTTCTGATCGGATTCATGCAGCGAATTATTCAATCTATTTCCCAAATACCATTCGCATACATTCAGATGCCTCAGATATCATTGCTGACTCTGATCTTGCTATATGTCCTGATACTTGCATTGCTGAATTTTAACAACCGGAAAATACAAAAAGTGACAATAATTGGATTGTTGGTTGCAGCGAATATCTATATCTGGTCGGCTATTGCCGGATCATCTCAAATGACGATTACTTTTCTGGATGTCGGTCAGGGTGATGCAGCGGTTGTCGAATTACCGTCAAAAAAGATCATTCTCATAGATGCGGCGGATCGTAACTATAGACGGGACTATGGGAAACTGGTAGTCTGTCCCTATTTGGAGCGTCGCGGTATCCGGAAGATCGATGTAATGATTCTCAGTCATCCCCACAACGATCATATTGGCGGTGCGCCATATATTTTAAGAAATATGGATGTAGGTCAAATATGGGAAAGTGGTCTGAAAGCCCGATCACGGGTGTACAGGGAAATACATCATCTTGCCGATTCGCTGACAATACCAATTATTACCCCTGAATCGGGCGAAATCGCTTCGCTTTCAGATGAGATAAAATTACTTTTTTTACATCCGTCAGAACGTTTCTTAGAGCAAAATCAGCGGAATTATAATGACGCTTCGCTAGTATGTAAACTCTGTTATAATGATGTGAGTGTATTATTTACAGGTGATGCCGAAAAAAAATCCGAGAAATATTTATGTCTTTGGAATGATGAACTCAAATCGACGATACTAAAAGTTCCTCATCATGGAAGTAATACGTCTTCCGCGTCACCCTATGTCAATCTTATCGATCCTGAAATTGCGATAATATCAGTTGGAATTAGAAATAAATTCAATCATCCGTCTTCATCAACGCTTGAACGATATAAAAGTATGAGGACAAAACTGTATCGAACGGATATAAATCGCGCTGTTCAGATCACTACGAACGGTAAAATTGTAAAAGTCAACAATTGGGAATAAGTTACAGACCGGAGTGGTTGTTTGAAATAGTTATTAGAATTGTGGAGATTAATCCTATCACATACTTTATAACTTGTTATATTTTTACTGATTAGAAATGTATATATATGGAGTAAAGAATGGAGCGTATTTCAATAGACATCGATGACTTTAATGCCAGATCCCACCATTTATGGCTCAAGCAATGGCTTTTATTGACCGGCGGTGATTTTAAAAAGAATGATTTCAACTGCATGACCGTTGCCTGGGGAAGTATCGGCGCTATGTGGTCAATGCCATTTGTGCAGATAGTCGTCAGACCGACTCGCTATACCCATCAGTTTATGGAAAAATATTCTACGTTCACGTTAGCGGCGTTTAGTGAAAAACATCGCGTTGATCTGCAATTATTGGGCTCGAGATCGGGCCGGGATGGTGATAAACTTTCTTTAACGAGTCTTACACCAATTGCATCTGAAACGATTGAAGCGCCGGGTTATGCGGAAGCCGAACTGATCATTGAATGTCGTAAAATTTATACCGATGTATTTAAACCCCAGAATTTTCTGAATGCTACTATTGATGGGAGATATCCTGATAAGGATTATCATACCGTTTATTTTGGCAGGATAGAGAGGATTAGTGGAACAGAATTATATCGTTTTTCAAAAGATAAATAAAAGGTATTTAATTAAAGCGATAACACACCCCGTCCGGCAGGCGCCGGACACTCCTTTTTATAGAGGAGAATCCATATTAATCCCCCTTAGTAAAGGGGGAATAAAAAGGGGGATGGGATTTGGTATTTATTCTAACTTCTAAAACGAGGATTATGAAAGAGATCATTCCTTTGGTGAAGAGAGTACCACACCCCGTCCGGCAGCTGCCGGACACCCCTCTTTTTAGAGGGGAATCCATGTTAGTCCCCCTTAGTAAAGGGGGAATAAAAAGGGGGATGTTCTGTTGAATTTTAAAGATTTATTTATATACGAAACTTAAATTATTAACGTTTCGTAATTGAACAAGGAGAATTCATGAAAATTCACGAGTACCAGGCAAAAGAGATTTTAAGGGAATTTAACGTACGGGTGCCAAACGGTGTGCCGGCGTTTTCCAAGGAAGAAGCATTGCAGGCTACCGAGAGAATAGGGTTTCCCTGTGTCATCAAGGCTCAGATCCATGCCGGCGGCAGAGGCAAAGGCGGCGGAGTAAAAGTCAACAAATCCGCTGCCGACGCGAAAGAGATAATCGATAAGATTTTTGGGAATCCATTAATTACAGTGCAAACCGGACCCCAGGGAAAGATTGTGAATAGGTTGCTAATCGAAGAGGCGGTTGATATTCAGCGGGAACTCTATATCGGTATTGTCATAGACCGTAAAACCGCTCAACCTGTAATAATGGCTTCAACAGAGGGTGGAATGGAAATTGAAGAAGTTGCCAGGACAACACCCGAAAAGATTTTTAAAGAGTATGCCCTTCCGGGATTTGGCATGCAGAATTTTCAGTATAACCGGCTTGTGTCTGCCCTGAAGTTAGAAGGCGAATCCGTAAAAAGTGGTGTAAAATTTCTATGGTCGTTGTACAATGTTTTTCGGCGAACCGATGCTTCTCTGGTAGAAGTCAATCCATTGGTAATAACGTCAACGGGCGAACTGATCGCACTGGATGCAAAGATTAACTTTGATGATAATGCGCTGTATCGTCATCCTGATTATCTTGAATTGCGGGATACCAGCGAGGAGGAACCATCGGAGCTGGAAGCGTCGAAATATAAGTTGAATTACATCCGTCTGGATGGAAATGTCGGCTGCATGGTGAACGGCGCAGGATTGGCAATGGCAACCATGGATATTATCAAATTGCAGGGCGGAGAACCGGCGAATTTTCTGGATGTTGGCGGTATTGCCTCATCGGGTACTGTTGCCAATGGGTTTAAAATATTACTGTCCGATCCCAATGTGAAAGCGGTTTTGATAAATATTTTTGGTGGAATTGTCCGATGTGACCGGGTTGCCCGGGGAATAGTGGATGCATTACAAACCTTGAAAACCTCTATTCCGGTAGTCGTGCGGCTTGAGGGAACGAATGCAACTGAAGCTCGCAAAATACTTGCCGAATCGCCGCTGAATTTCAACATAGCCAACACATTTCAGGAAGCTGCCGAGCTGGCAGTCGAAGCGGCAAATAATTAACGGAGGGGACTAATGAGTATCTTAATAGATAAAAACACGCGAGTACTGGTACAGGGTATAACCGGAAAGGAAGGGGCATTTCACACGTCTCAGATGCTGGAATATGGGACGAAAATTGTTGGAGGCGTAACACCCGGTAAAGGCGGACAGAAATCGGAACACGGACTGCCGATTTTTAATTCTGTCCGGGATGCCGCGGAAACTACCGGCGCGAATGCCAGTGTTATTTTTGTGCCGCCCAAATTTGCCGGCGATGCTATTCTGGAAGCCGGCGATGCGCAACTGGATGTAGTGGTTTGTATTTCTGAAGGAATCCCAACCCAGGATATGATCAAGGTTTCCCATATATTAAAGAATTCCAGAACACGACTGATCGGACCGAATTGTCCGGGGATTATTTCGCCGGGAAGGTCAAAAATCGGGATCATGCCGGGATTTATTCATAAAGAAGGTTCTATTGGAATTGTGTCGCGGAGCGGCACTTTGACATATGAAGCCGTACATCAAGTTACTCAGCTTGGATTTGGACAATCAACTTGTATCGGAATTGGCGGAGACCCGATTATCGGCACGACATTTATCGATCTGTTACCGTTGTTTGAGAATGATCCTGAAACAGAAGCTGTAATCCTTATAGGTGAAATAGGAGGAACAGCCGAGGAAGATGCTGCTGAGTATATCAAAAAGAATTTTTCGAAACCGGTTATCGCCTTTATCGCCGGAAGCACCGCGCCGCCCGGTCGAAGGATGGGGCATGCGGGGGCGATTATTGCCGGAGGTAAAGGAACCGCTCAGGAGAAGATTCAAGTACTAAAAGAAGCGGGAATTCGAATTGCCGAAAGTCCGGCTGTTATCGGAACGACATTAATTGAAATTCTTCGCTGAAAATATTGATATATTTTAAAAAATAATAAGTAAATTAATAATACAAGGAGCAAAAGTGGTT
>JADHWC010000091.1 GCA_016783665.1 Fidelibacterota bacterium
CTTATGTAACGACGTTTGATCCCGGGGGTAACTTCGGTTTTCATCCCTTCTCCTATGGTTGTCATAATTCTCTCTTCCTTTCTGATTAGAGTTTATTTTAACTCTAATCGTGTCCAAGAAAATTTAGGCACTCAGGGATATCTAATACTTAAGCAGTTTAAACAAGCAAAAAAGTTAGCAAGCGAATCTATTGAAATTGGTAATAAGATTAATGATAAAGCCATTATTGAAAAGGCAAATGTTCAATTAAATCAAGCAATTGAATATGGAAAACAAGCAGGGATAGCCAAAGAACCTATAGGTGAAAAAGCATTCTGTATATGTGAAAGTGGAAAAAGATATTCTGATTGTTGTGGAGAAGCAGACCATGAACCAATTGATTTTCCTTTTCGTTTTTCTGGAATTTCAGAAGAACTTAAGGGAGTTGAGAATAAATACAAGCAAGCTTCTAGGTTGGATTTTATTTTTAGAGATAGCGATGAATCTAAAGGTCGTCTTGCATGGCAAAATGTTGAAATTAAGAATGGGTGGTATAAATTATCAGAATTGCCTGACATGGCTAACATATACTTATTGTCTGCCAAAGAAATATTAGAAGGAATTAAGTTGGATAATGATTCTATTCATAACCCGCTGTCTTGTTTAATATTAGCTGTTTCCGCATTAGAGGCATATATTAATCAAGTCGCTTATTTTTTGGACGATATAAAAAACTATCCTGAATCGAACCTCCACAATATTCCTGAAGAGTTTAATACTGGTGTTTTAGATTTTCAAAGAAATACAGAATTGACAAATAAATGGTCGATTTTGGGAAAATGTATTTGTGAAGAAAAGTGGTCTCCTAACCAAAAACTTTGGGATAATTTCAAATCTTTAATATCAATTAGGAATGAGTTCATTCACTTTAAATTATCAGAATATGAACAAATAATTCCTGTTCCAAAAACTATACATCCAATATTAAAGAAATTGCCAAAGGAAGTTGAAACAAGGAAAGTATTTCATTCATGGCCTATGAGGATTTTAACTCCAAGCTTAGCTGAATGGGCTGTGAATACAGCAGAAGAAACGATAATATACTTTAAAAAACAGTATGAACAGAAAAGAATAAAAAGCACATAACAATGTATATAAAAAATAAGCGAAATAGTAGTAATATCAAGGTTTGTAGCCCGCTTCAACGTTCATGTAACTTGATAGAGATGTGCTACGCAGTCGGCTACTATTTTTATACTTACCGTTAGGCACAATTTCATGCGAAACTTAAAATGGTAAAAGAACATGACAACATTTGAAGTAAGCATTATCATCAATCAGCCAACTGACATTGTTGTTAAGGCATTGATGAATCCAGACAACTTTCCTTATTGGCAAAAAGATCTGGAGAAGTTTGAAGTAATCGAGAGAAAACCTGGAGAGGTTGGTTCTATCGGACATTTACATTATTCTCAAAAGGGGAAGTCCTATATTATGGAGGACATATTAATATTCTGCGAACCAGGTAGTAAATACATCTCTCAGGTAACTAGTGACGCTATAACTGCACAAGTTGAAACCACGCTAAATGCATTAGGTAATAAAACAGAAATGGTGGTAAAATGGACAGGGAAAGGTAAGACCCTTTTGCTAAGGCTATTACTGCCCCTACTTCGTGGAAAGATGATAAGGCAATCAAGAGTTGAATTAGAAACTTTTAAGCAATTAATAGAAACAAAAGGATATACTTTTGTAGCATAGGTAAACAAACTGTGCCTAATATGCGGTCATGTTCAATGCCGCTTATACCGAAAGTTAGACAATAACGATTTGAAGAGAAAAGAACCAATAACCTAATAAAATACCGGACAGCGGCACTTAACATACCGCTGACCGTTGGCACACATAAAGGAAAGAAATCAAAATGAATGACAAAGAATATAGAAAATGAGAAGAGAAACTATGACTAAAGAAGAAATTAAAGCAAGAGAGCAGAAATTATTGGAGTTGACAGGGACTTTCTGTGCTCAAAAGTTAGATGATGACTATCTCCAGCTTTGTGAAAAACTTGTCAGGAAATTAGGACGAAAACGAGACGCGCCATTCAAAAGAGGAAAGATTTAAATTTGGGCTGCTGCAATAGTTTACGCAATTGGATCGATAAATTTCCTGTTTGATAAATCATTCGAACCATACATGACAGCGGAACAAATAAGCGAATATTTTGGCACGAAGAATTCCACTGTATCAAATAAGGCAAGTCAAATAAAAGATATATTTAACCTCTGGCATTTTAATCCTGAATTTTCAACACAAGTGATGACTGAAAACAATCCTTTTAACAATATGGTGATGGTGGACGGATTTATTGTGCCATTAGATTATGATACCTGAAGATTTTCAAAAAATGGTTAAAGCAGCAAGAGCCGAAGGCAGGGACATTGAATTTACTACTGAACCGGAATAGGATGAAGAAATGTCAGTAGCACCTGTACACAATAGGTTCTGAACTGCTATTCTGAAAATTAAATTCGAAAACTAAACGAATCACAATTTAACCTGATTAATTCACGAGCTCGTGAATTAATCACCCTACGGACCGCATGTCCGGCAACTGCCGGACTGTGAAATCATCTACCGGGCATTGCTGCGGAACGTTAGTCGGCTATCAATATCGACAATATCATCGAATTAAATTTTTCTTCCGGCTTATCGGAACGGGACAGCAGAATGATCGGAACTTTTGCGCCTACGACCAAACCGCCTACTTTAGCATTTGACAGGTACATCAGCACTTTGATAATGGCATTTCCACTGGTGATGTTGGGAACCAGGAACGCATCGATGTCGCCGGCGATTTTACTCTGAAGTCCCTTTTTCCCGGCAGCCTGTGCGGACAGGGCAACATCCATGGCGATCGGACCTTCCAGGATAATATCGCCAAATTCTCCGGCTTCGGCTAATTTCTGTAATTCAGCCGCATCCACGGTTTCCTGAATTTTCGGATTCACTTTTTCAATCGGGCAAAGCGCCGCCACTTTTGGCTTCTCAATCTGAAGCTTTCGTATCGCATGAATCATATTTTCCAATATGGCTTTTTTGGCTTCCAGATCCGGAGCAATATTTATTCCGCCATCGCTAAACACAATCATTTTATGATAAGACGGCACTTCCGCTATTGCGATGTGACTAAGTATATTGCCCTTCCGCAAACCCGTTTCACGGTCAAGAACAGCTTTCATTAAAATAGCAGTTGAAATATGTCCTTTCATCAGGATATCCGCTTTACCTTCGCGAATTTGCAGAACCGATTTAAACGCGACTTCTTCTTCCGATGCGGCATTTACAATCTGATCATCGGTAATGCGATATCCAACTTGCCCGGCAATCGTCTTGATCCGGTTCAAATCGCCGATTAAAATAGCGTTGGCAATGCCCTGCTCATCTATATTTTTGATTGCTTCCAGAACATTCTGATCATCAGCCATTGCAATTGAAATGGTCTTTTTTCTTTTATTTTCCCGAACCGCTTTTAAAACATCTTGATAGGTTTTTATCATCATCACTCCCAACTTATTCGCTGTCTTCACTTTTATAAATCAGAACTTCTTGTTCTCCATCGACTGCCCGGAATCCGCCGGCTGCCAATGATTCGAGCTCGTTTTCACCGGGGTGAACGGAAATTTCAGCTAAAAATTCAATTCGCTCCCGCAGGTCATTCACTACCTTTTCGGAATGAGCCAGACCACCTGTGATAATAATCCGATCAATATTTCCTTTTAATGTCGTCGCAAAGGCGCCGATCTCCTTGGCAACCTGGTATATCATGGCACGATAAATCAAATCCGCTTTCTTGTCACCGTCATTGATCCGTTTTATTATATCCCTCATATCGCCGGTTCCGAGATATCCTTTCAATCCACTGTTTTTCGTCAGTTTGCGATAGAGGTCTTTGAATGAATAGTCTCCACTCATCGCCATTTTAATAATCGGCTCCAGCGGCAAGGCGCCCGCTCGTTCCGGCGAAAAGGGTCCCATTCCCATCAGCGCATCATTACAATCAATTATCTTTCCCCGATCAATAGCCGCCACCGTAATACCGCCGCCCAAATGAGCAATCACAAATCGCGTATCTTCAATATTTTTACCCAGCCGTGCGGCTTCTTTGCGAACACAGGCATTTACATTCAGAGCATGTGAACGGCTGCGGCGTTGAAATTCAGGTACACCGGAAATCCGGGCTTCGGGAATAAATTCATCAACCGTCACCGGATCTACAACATATGCCGGAACATTATATTCCCGAGCAATGCCATAGGCAATTGAAGCGCCAAGATTACTGGCATGTGTCGCATATTTACAATTAATGGTATCATCCATTAAATCATCGTTAACGTGATAAACGCCACCCCTAATCGGTTTTACAAGACCGCCACGCCCCACAATAGCGACCAACCGACATCCCTCTAACCATGGTTTAAATGTCTTTTGAATAATGTCAAGACGCAGAGGTAGCTGATCTACAATAGAATGTATATTACAAATTTCGGTGTCGGTGTGGTCAATGCTATCTACCTGGATCGGACCTTTCCGGCTGTATAAAGCCAGTTTCGTAGAGGTCGAACCCGGATTAATGGCTAATACAACTTCATTTTCCATTTGACATATCCTTTTATTCATTTCATGATTCGTCGGGTATTTATTATGCGGAATAACTTTTACAAATTTAATGCCATGATGAAAACAGACGGAGATTCGGGTAACTGCTCTTTGAAAATCGCTGAAAAAATACCTGAGATGAAAAGGATTTTCCCAAATATTGCAATAAACTGTGTTTAAATCTCCTTTTCCCTTTTCTCTCAATATATTAAATTGAGCTCAGGATGTTAAAAAACCTATATTTTATCTCAGATATTCATTTACACTGCTACCATTCCGAATCAGAAACGCGGAAAAAAAACTACTTGTTCGATTTTTTTAGAGAAGTACAGAATAATAAAGGCATTCTTTACATTGTCGGTGATATGTTTGATTTCTGGTTTGAATATAAACACGTTATTCCACGGCATTTTTTCAAGGTGCTTCGCTATCTACAGGAAATGGTCGAATCGGGATGTGAAATTCATATACTCGCGGGAAATCACGATTACTGGTTTGAATCCTTTTTCCCCGGGGAGTTAGGTGTTAAAGTTCACCTGGAACATGTAGAAGCCGAATTTAACGGAAAATCATTTTTAATAACTCATGCCGACGGAATTCTGAAACAGGAAAGAGGTTATCGATTTATGAAAAAAATTCTTCGGAATCGTTTTATCATTACGATGTTCCGAATGATTCACCCTGACCTGGCATTCAGGATCGCTAAATTTTTTTCCGCCCGGAGCCGGCACCTGACCCTGCGGAATCCCGATTTGGTTGAAGACGGACTACGCGAATTGCTTGAATATGGAGAGAAAAAAATTAACGAAGGGTATCAGTACGTCGTTACCGGTCATTTTCATCTACCCACAGAACATCAATACGAACAGGGAAAAATTATCAACCTGGGAGATTGGATACGGTATTTCACATTCGGCTACTTTGACGGCGATGAATTATCGCTATGCTATTGGAAACGGAAATCTCTTAAAACATTACTTTAAGTGATCCCCAATTTTTGCTTGACATAAAGGCTTAAATATTCTAAAATCAAAAAGTTTAATAAAAAAGAGTATGTGACAATGAGAAAAATAATTTATCTATCAATCGTTCTGCTATTTTTTCTATTTGCAGCATGTTCTTCTAAAGTTGCGTCCATTTCAGAAGAAGACGTTGAAGAATTGCGGGTGGATTATAATAAGGGCAAAATTGAAACGGTGGAAGTCCTGATTGCAATTTATAAAGATCCTACCCAACCCCTGGAAACCCGTATTGCTACTCTCCAGGCATTAGCCCAAACACGGCATCCCGACGCTATGAAGATCATCCATGACTTTATGGCTCAGGGAGTAGGTTTGAATTACGGACTGCTTTCCGCCACGGCAAACGCTCTGATTGAGGACCAAACTCCGGAAAACATCGCTGCAATGGTTAATGGAATCGTTGCAGCCCAGAGAAAATATATTGAATTCCGGACGGCGGTGATGCAGAAACTCGAATCCACAGACATTACAATGCAAGTCGAACAAATCCTGAACCTCTACCAGACGGAAAAAGAAAACTATGCCATGATGCAGGAGTCGCTTACGCGGGTATTGGGTTCGGCGGAGGACAATAAGGTTATCCCGATTTTAGTTAATATTGCCAAAGATAAAACGGTTAAATCATCCGTAAGGTCTCTGGCTCTTGAAATACTGGGCAGAAAACGTCACCCCATGGTTACAAATACTTTTATTGAAATGTTAGGCGATCCTGATTCGCAGGAGCAGATCAAGGATTTCGCGCTGCAGGCTATTGGCGATATCAAAGAAGCAAATGTGATTCTGGCGCTTCTTGAAACCTTTAATGCCGGGCGTGAAGAATATTATCAGTTATCCGAAATATTAACGAAAGCATTGGGGGAATTCTCTGATCCGGCAGTGGTTCCCACTTTAATTGAAATTGCTAAAAACAGTGAATTTCCACTGAAGACCAGAAAAGATGCAATCACAGCGCTGACAAAATTCAACGATCCGGATGTTTTCGCACAACTACTCCCAATGATGGAAAAACCTAAAAATTATGTCCTCTTTGATGAAATGACATCGATGGCATCCGCATTAGGAGATGAAGCGGCATTTAGTAAACTTCGCCTTAAAGCCTTTGAAGCACAACGAGCAGCTATGGTGACACCATGATAAATAAAATAAAAATCATCACAACAATTTCCATTATCCTGATCAGTCAGCTTACTTTCTCGCAAACAAAAAAAACAACGGTATCCAGGAAATTTTTTGAAGTTGATCAGAATCTCGAATCCCTTCGGAAAGAACTCGCCGAAGTCCGCAAACAGATGAGAGAGCTGGAGATCCGCGTATCAATTCCTGCAATTCGAAAAGAGATCAATAAACTCATTCAGCTACCTGAAATGACCCATGAGATCATGCTGAAAAACGGGACTATCGTCAAAGGTAAGATCATTCATGAAGACCTGGACCGAATTATTATTCAGACTCAAATTGGACAATTAACCCTTTCCAAAAATACTATTAAGTTGACCCGGAAAGCAGATTTGCCGAAAGCCAATTGCGTTGTGGAAGGGGCGATAACCGATGAAGTATATGAGAATAAAAGAGTCTTTAAGGGTAAAATAAAAAATAGCGGCGTCCGGCGGGCGGATTTCGCAAGAATCATATTTTATTTATACGATGAGGGCACCAATCTTCTGGGGGCGGATTCAACATTTATTTCCGGGAATTATCATATGTACAAAAGCGGCGTTCAGACCGACGCAACGATCGAACCGGGGCGAACATTCACCTTTGAATGTTCGGTTGACTTACCGGAAGAAGTGCTGGTCAGCTATTATATTAAAGAAATTAAATGGGAAGAATTCGAATAATTCCCATTGGACTTCAATCTTAAAATCTTTCAAATAATTCGACCTTTATCATCTATGGTCATAACTCTGCCATTTAAATCGACACATCCAGATTAAATACTTGAGAATAGGAGATAATCCGTATGGTTCAGGGATTTGAAAAACGAACGTGTCATCGGTTTGACATTCCGGGTTTATCTTTGATGTATAAAAAGATCGGAATCTTCCGGGAGAAAAAATACGTCGAGGCTATACGATTATACAATATCAGTAAAGGGGGATTGTCTTTTGCATGCGAGGAGGAATTTAAAATTGGCAAATCCATAATTGTTAAGATTATCATTCCTAACGATGCACCTTTGGAACTCCTGTCGAAAATACGCTGGCAACGAGAATCCAGTGATAAATATTCTCTTGCAACAGGTGTGTCCTACATGATTTTCGGAGATGGTCCAAATAGAAATCCGATTGAGGCACTGAACATACTTAGAAAATTAGACGAACAATATGTAAAAGTCCGGTGATCAGGATACATCTCCGGAAAACAAAGTTTTTACATTAACATTTTAACTAATTAATTTTTCCATAGATTTATTACAGGTAGTGAAAATAATTAATCTTTAAGGGTTAATATCAAAAAATAGCTGCTAATTGGCAAGTATTTCCTTTAATAGTCTATGTTTCAGTTCTGTATTAAAACCTCTGTGGACTCTAAGCAAATCTTTAATTTTTGAATGGATACTTTCAGCATAATTGGTAGTAT
>JADHWC010000002.1 GCA_016783665.1 Fidelibacterota bacterium
ACGCTTTCCAGAGCGGTTTAGAAATGGCAAACCGAAAGTGTCAGGTCAACCAATTGAAGTATGGATCAACAAACCTGAGAAAAAGGAAAATCAAACGATAACTCTAAACGTGTCCAATTTTTCTTGACATTTAGCGATATGGGATTTTTAAAATGAAAAAAGCACTTGGTAATGTATTATTCTATGTTTGTATTGCTCTTATTCTGGCCACATTTGTTTTCTTTTTAATACTTCATCCAAAAATATTTCTTTTAATACTTCTTTTTTTAGGTGCTTGGATACATTTTAATTTTTGTGTGATGGGAGAAATTTGGGGTGGTTCTGAATTGTACTATTGGGTCGATAGTTATACATATACATATAGTAAATATATTGATGAAAAATCAAAAGTAATTTCAAAAAAAGTAAATAGTTTATTAAAACCTGAACGTATAGTATTTTACCTAAAATTGACAACTACAATTATTGTTTTGCTAAGTAGTACATTGCCACCGATAATAGTGTTTTCAATAACAAGTACATCTCTATCATTCATAATTCCAGATTATCTAGAATCAGATATTAAACTATCAAATATTATTGCATTCATTTTAGCATTTTTTATCTTTGTAGGAATGCTAGAAATGAGTTCCAATATACTTCTCTATATTAGTAATTATAATGAGATTAAAAGGGAATATCCTGAATATTTAAAAGAGTATAAAGGATGGAGTAAAATTAAACGCATAATAAATTTTAGGACAAGACAACTTTTCTGAGTATAAAGTAAAATAACATTTACATTATAAATTTGGTAAAAAAAATACTTAAGATAATTTATAAATGCATTTGACTTTTTCCATTATCAAAAACATAGAAAGGAAACCTGCCTGAATCATACTCAACTGTGTTAATAGAAAGCATGGTGTTTTCGCAATTTTAACCTTTTCATAAAATGCTTTGCTCGTAAATCTCGAGTGCTCCAATGCAGGTTTGCATAATGTAGTTTTATGTTTTAGTGTGAGATTCATAAGCATTTAAACTAATCACATCGAACACTAAACATAAAATACCATTATGTAACTTTCTATGCGTTCAAAATTAATCGTTTTAGTACAAATTCAACTTTTTTAATTTACGTTGAATTTCGTTAATTTCATCTTCAAGTACATCAACTTGATATTCAAGCCTGCGAACATCTCCAATAAGTGGTTCAACATAAACCTCTTTAAAAGCCGCATTGGATGAACTTCTTTTCGAGATAAGACTTTGAACTACTTTTAGCCCTGCAATATCGTATTTGACATCTTGTTTTAAAGTATAAATCGTTTGTCTGATTTCACCTGAAATACTACTTGAAAATGTGAAAGCAGAAATAAAAAGAATAATCACTAATACTTTTGGAAGATTTTTATTTATTTTTATTTCAGTTGATACGAGATATTTATATATCCACTCTTTCAGAAAAAAACATAAAATAATAATTGCACCCATTCCACCGATTACCTCGGGGTCTTCATAAAGAAAATGAAAGAAAATGAAACTACAAACGATTATTATACAGTCAATTACGATTTCAAACCATTTGATGTACTTTTTCCATTTTGACATAACAACCTCCTATTTATTAAGTACCACAAATTTAATAAAATTTATCTTAATAATCTTGTATACTTATTGTTAGTTAAGATTCCTTCGGTTGTTATCCTATACCGCTTATGTCAAATAACTACAAAATCGATTTTCGATTTTAAAAATTCAATTGATATTTCTTCATTGTAATTAATATAAATCAATTCAATATTGTTTTCATGACATATATGTTTCTTTATTCTATCTCGTTCAACAATTTTTTCATATCCGTCAATTCCACCAAAAAAATCAACTGGTTCAAAATGTTGTTTACCTTGATATTCAATCCCAACTTTTTTCCCATTGTACTCAAAATAAATATCAAGTTCTTGCCCATTCAGAAATTTTGGACGATAATGATGATATACTTTCACTCCCAATGATTCGAAATAATTTGAGACAATATAAAATAATTTTGTTTCACTTATCCATTTCTCTCCAATTTTTTGAAATCCCAATTCTTCTCTTATTTCATTTATCGCTGTTCTTCTTGATTTATTAGTATCAATAGAACGATAAAAGGCTATTCTATCAATAAAATCAAAATTTCTTTTACTATTATATTCCCACAATTTATTGGGATTAGTATACGGCTTTTTCCTTTTTCCAAATTTGATATTATTAAGTTTCAACAATGATTTGTCGGTATCTGATATTATTTTAGTATAAAAACTATGGGAATAGATTTTTTTCGTTTTTACACGTTTTAATTGATAAATACATTGGTCTATGTTATAATCTATCGTTCCAATTGTTTGAATCAATATACGCAATGATTTTATACAGCTTTTATAACTCCAAATCATTTTCACATCACAATTTTCAAAACCATTAACATAATTTAGATAAGAATCATTAATCAGTTGTGGTTCAATTTTTACAATGTACTCACTTACAGTAATACAATATTTTAAAACATAGAATAATAGACTTGTGTACTTGGTAGTAGAGATTATTCTTACTACAGATTCGATTCCCCAAGTTGTTGTATAATCCAAGACTCGCTTTAAGAATTGAATTAGATGCTGTTTTGTTGTTTTCCCACTCTGATGACAAAAAACAATATATGTTAGTAAATCAATAATACAGGAATCCATAAGCATCATTTTAGTAATTCCCAGCCTATCGCACTCATCCATTTTTGATAAAATAAAATTCTCTGCTAAATGGGAATAATCTGGATATTTGAAATCAAAAACAAGGCAGTCGAATATATCATCATTATTCGATATGACAGAATCATCAGAAAAAAAATCACTTTTTCTATAATATTGATATTTTAAAATAACGAAAAACGAAAGTTCACACTTTATTCTTGGTAGTATTTGAAATATGTAAAACTTAATCTCATTTATTTCAATTTTCCCAAGTATGTGATATAGTGTAGTGACTAATGATGAATCCGATTCAAAATCAGAAAAACACAAATTTCTCAAATATAAAATTATCGTTGATGTTTCGCCTTCAATTAAATTACGATATTCAGTTTTTAACTGATTAATGTCAATAAGATACTCGTTTATTTTTCCTTCGATGTAATCAAACATAAACTTATCATCATTTTTAGAAATATCCCAGAAATCAGAAATACTAAGGTATGTTTTAAAGTTTTTTAATTTATACGATGGAAGGCTGTCTTTGTGTTTTAATACTTCATTATCATTAAGATTATATAATGGTAGTATTTCGCTCATTGCTAAATCCTTTTGTTTAGCCCTTTGTTAAAATTCTATGTTACAATCTCTCATGAATGCCATATTATAATTTGTTAAAATGGCCACATTGTAGACAGTAATATCCGCCTTTAGATTTATCGGTTTCGGTTACTATTTGTGACTTTTGACATTGAAGACAGCTCGATCTATTTGCCTTATAACTTGATTGAGTAGAACTATGATTTGATTCGTTTGTGTCCAGTGATGTATTTTTTACAAGTTTTTCCAAAAGTTCGGTGATCTTATTTATTTTAAAATACCAGCACCAAAATTCCCTTAATAAAAGAAAAACGACTACAATGATAGCTATGAAAATGATTGAACTTACAGTTTCCATCTTGTCTCCAATTCTATATAAATGTTAAAAACCTTTGTTCAGGCAATTATTAATAAGATGCTTACCAATGTTACAACAATCGAATAAATCATAAAGTAGGTTTGAGCAAGTGCAATTTTTTCTAATGCAACCGTTTGTCTTTCGTTTAGAGATTGCTCAGTAATATTTTCTAATTTCTCTTGGGTGTCTGCAACCGTAATTGTTTCAGTTTTCTCTTGGGGCACGATTAATAATGAATCACTATATACGGATTCTGTGCCGCCAAATAATTTTTCAAAACCTTTTTTGTCATAGACACTCAAATTCTTTTTTGAGCAAATACGTCTAATATCGCTTAGGGGTATGCGAAGTTCGTCTCCGGTTGAATATGAAATAAAAGTAATATACTGACCTTGATATGCTACAAACCGGCCTTCATACTCAGAACCATTTACCATAAAAATTTTAATGTAGTTTTCACCGGGTGAATATTTATTAATCAATTCAGCGGACTGCTCAAAGTATCTTTTCTTTGGTAACTGCGAATAGGACACTCTGAACAATCCAATAAGCAAACATATAATGACAATTTTTTTCATTTTACACACTCCAATATAAAAAGTTTAGCCGGGACACTCCCACCTATAGCATCCCGGCCTTTATGCCCCGTCGTTCTGCCTGTCCGGCAACCGCTCAGCCACTCCGAACGGAAAACCATTATCTTTTTGTTTTTTCTGCCTCAGTTCAATAAGCTTTATATCCATAAGATTGACTGTATCTGGCTACTTTTTTCCCCGACCTGTTGTCATAAAACGTAATTCTTCCAGTCGATCCGGCCCTGTCACAGATTTTTGCTAATGTGATCCCAATTCCAACTTTTGTATCATAATCTAATGAATTCCAGATGTAAACATCGATCATCGCTTCGTTTTGATCAATGTCTAATTTTTTTAAAAGTCCCGAATCATACAATACTTGAAGGTCATCGTTATTGGTTTGGGTGGAATACTTTAGACTTGTGTTTGTTTTAAAGGTTGTTGAAGGCTCATAAATCCAGCCTTCAACAGTAACCTTAACCCATTTCCCCTCTTTTTGAATCTTTTTTACTTCGGTTCCTTTTAATAGTACACCGATTTTATCTCCATTGGGACTTGACCTAAAATTTTCGCTGTCAGCAATTACTTTACCTGTTTGACTGTATATAATGGAAAAATTAAGAATGAGTATTAATAATATGTTTTTCATTTTACCTCCAGATTAGAATTTTATACTTCTTTCCCGCAGTATCGACAGACCTTTGCCTCTGATTTAATTAACTCAGCGCAATATGGACACTTTTTATTTTCACCACTATCAATCTTTTCTTTTTCAATTTTTTTCTCATCCGGTTTAGAAACTAAAACAATGATAAACCCAATTAACGGACTGAGAGCTACCGATATTAAAAAATATCCAAAACCAGACTTTCCTTTACTTGAAGCATACATTCCCACAAGAACCGCTAAAATTAACCAGGTGATAATAATTTCCATGATTCCCTCCGATTGTTATGTTTTAAAATACTTTGCCGGGACACGTATCGCCCTATCCGGTCAATATATCAATAATATTTACTTTAGTTTATATCCGCAATGTTCACATTCAAAAGTATCACCTTGATTGTATTTATTGCACTCAGGACATTTCCATCTGACTGATGTTGATGTATTTTTTACAAGTTTTTCCAAAAGTTCGGTGATTTTGTTTATCTTGAAATACCAGCACCAAAATTCTCTTAAAAACAGAAAAACAACTAAAATGAATGCGATTAATAGTATTGCGTTTACACCTTGAGAAATCGAAAAACCGCCCATATTACCTCCATTTAAGTTTAGCCGGGACACTTTCCACTAAAAACATCCCTGCCTTTTTTGCCCCACCGTAAAGATATATTTTCAATTGGTTTAATACTAATCAGTTTCTTTGGAAGCCATACTTTGCGACCAGTATTATCAATCTGAACCGCTTTATCGGTTTCCGTTAAAATGATTGTCTCAATCTCAGTACGATTATTGATTTTTAATATTTGATCGATCTAGGTCATTTAAATAGAATAGGGCTGATAAATTAAATATATAGCTGAATAATATCGTCGATAAAAGTTCTTTTCTTCGCACTAATAATACTAACATTAATGTAAAAATCTTCATCCCACAGAATTTTTTCTATTATTTGTTCGATATATTTCCATTTTTCATTAGAAGAATATGAAGATTTATATATTTTATGTAAATCAATTCTATCCATTTGAAATAATTCATCTAAATCACTCACAGGATGTCCTGCTAATGTAATCCCATAAAGACCTTTTAAATAATTAAAATCATCTTCGGAGCTATATTTTTTTATATATTTGATATATTCAGGTAATTCTTCTTTTAATTCTTTTAATTCTCTAAACATATATTCTTTATTAGGAACATTTTTTAAGTCTTTCCTTTTATATCTTATATACAATTCTTTATATTCAAAGTCATTATAATCAATAGAGTAGACCATATCGGTTGTTTCAAATACTTTTATACTATCTTCCTTATAATAAATTTCAACCAATATCTTAATATTTTTTAATTGGTATTCACTATCATTGACTAATTTTATTTTTATATCATCAACTCTATAACTAGATAAAAATAAATTTTTATATTCCTTTAACTCAACACTTACTTTATCTAATGGAATTTTTTGGTTGTTAAAGTATATTCCAACAATTATGATAATCAACAACGGCGGTAGTATATATAACGAGATTTTTAATAATCTTTTCCCTACTTTAATAAACATATTTTTAATTTTTTTAAAACTACTTCTTGAGAATAAATAGACTTCAATTAAAAAGATACCTAATAAATATATTAACCATGTAAAGGAAGAATATTCAAAATCATCCCATTCACTTCCTAGAATTCCTAACACTAAAACAAGTAGAAACAAGGGTGCTATAATTCCAGTAATTTTAGTAATAGGAGAGAAATTATTTGCCATAATAATATTTCCTACTATAATATATAGATAACAAATCCCACTTCAAAATAATTTTTTCCCGTTTGGTGTAAGTGTGGGTATAAATGAATATCAAGGGGGGTGCCCCCCGCAGGTGGGGGGTGTGCCCGGTTTCAAAAAACTATTTCTTATTTGATTATACAGCATATTATCTTTAACACCGTGTGCGTGAAAGCCCCCACAATATTCCAGTAGTCATTCATTTCAATTTATATATAGGGCATTAGGTATCTTTAAATGGTAGTAGAGGCAATAATATTTGTTGATAGAATGTTAGATTTGAATACTACCTGATTGAAATATCGGCATATTATAATGAAAATAAAAACAGTAAGAGTCCAATTGAATAACTGCAAATAGAGGAAATACTTTCAGAAATTGATTTCTCGTCGAGAAAAGGATTGACAGAATGACAAAATTAAGCCCGTATACCCGTTCAGTATACCCCGGAATTGATTTTCTCGTCGGGAAATATTTCCGGTATCCTAATTCCCAAGCTGGATACGGGGGTTCTATTCCCCTCACCCGCTCAAAGTCGTAATTGGATAACTTACATTTCTTACGTCATTGCAGGTTTGGCATTCATCATAAATAGCTCGTTCCCAAGCCCCAGCTTGGGAATGCCAGCGAAAGACGTGATGGTTATTTGGAACCTGCCTTATGAAATAGTTTAAATCTTTGAAAGAGAAAACTAATTTAAAGTTTATTCACAGGGTAAATCGAATTGAACATTGGAATTTTATAGGAGACTACTTATAGATAACTCTTTCCAGGAGTAGAGCATATATTTACTATTGAAGTTGTATATGATAAATGGCGAAATTAGGCACGCGATTTTTAAATAATATCAGAAGAAAAACAGAGCAAAATAAATATCCATAAACTCTAACAATATATACATGATAAAAATTATCTCAGTAAAGAATGGAAGCAGGGCCGATGTTGCCGGTATTTGTGCTAACGATTATTTAATCTCGCTCAACGGTCATGAAATTAACGATCTCTTGGATTACCATTTCTGCCAGGCTGAAGAAAATCTGACTATTACATTTAGCCGTAATAAATCACAACAACAGGTATTGATACAAAAAGCATTCGATGAGGACCTGGGAATTGAAGTGGATGGTTTGCGTGTTAGAGCCTGTTCGAATAATTGTATATTCTGCTTTATCAAACAGAATCCTCCGGGAATGAGGCAAGCGATATATTTCTGTGATGAAGATTATCGTTATTCATTTCTCTACGGGAGTTACATTACATTAACCGATCTAAATGATAAGGAACTTTACCGTATCGTCGAGCAGCGACTATCACCGTTATATATTTCGGTTCATGCCACCGAGCCGGATGTTAGAAAATCAATATTTCGGTTCAGATTCGATGATCGTTTAATGGAGAAAATAGATTATTTACACCGGAACCGGATAGAACTACATACTCAGATTGTGCTTATGCCCGGGATGAACGACGGGGAAATTCTTGAGAAAACGATTACCGATCTATATAGATTCAGGGATTCTATAAAAACACTGGCGCTTGTGCCGGTGGGGTTGACAAGACATCGAAAAAAATTGCCGCACTTAAATCCTGTGACGAAAGAATTGGCAAGTGAGCTGGTGTATCGCTCCGAATATTGGAACCGTCGATATAGGAACAATGAAGGCGATCCGTTTGTCTACTTATCTGATGAATTTTATCTGCTGGCGAACCAGCCGTTTCCAATCACCGGTCACTATGGTCCCTATTACCAGGTTGAGAATGGTGTGGGATTATGCCAGCAACTGATTGATTCTGTGGAACAACAGCGTCAGGATTTCCCGAAAACTTTGTCAAAACCAAAGAGGATTGGGTTTATCACGAGCAAATTGGCGGAACCGGTACTGTGTGATTATCTGTTGCCTTATTTGAATATGATCGCTAATCTTACGGTTGAGACACTGACGGTGACGAATCACTTTTTCGGCGAAACAGTTACAGTATCAGGGCTATTGACCGGGCAGGATATTGTTGAACAATTTCCTAAATCGTTAAAATATGATTTGATCTTTTTACCACCGAGGTGTATAAATGAAGACGGGTTGCTTTTGGATGATATGACTCCGGAGGATATAGGAAAAGCGGTCGGGAGCCCGGTTTTAGTTGGAAGTGATGATATAGTCGAGATGGTAACATATGGCGAAATGTGATCCTATAGTTGCAATAATCGGACGACCCAATGTCGGCAAGTCCACACTGTTTAACCGAATTGCTCAAAAACGCAGATCGATCGTTCATCCGCAGGCAGGAATCACTCGTGATAGGGTATACGAGACTGTTACCTGGACCGGACGTCAATTCACATTGATTGATACCGGAGGCTATGTACCGGACAGTCAGGATACGATGGAAAGTGCAATTCGCGCTCAGGTTCAATTGGCTATTGAGGAAGCGGATCTCATCCTGTTTATGGTTGATGCGTATGATCTGCTTATGCCGATGGATAATCAAATCGCGGAATTACTACGAACTTCCAGTAAGCCCATATTGCTAATAGCCAACAAATGTGATGACGAAAAAAGAGAACAACATAGATACGAGTTTTTCGGATTGGGTTTTGGCGATGTAATCCCGATATCGGCACAAGATGGAAGGCGGATCGGTGATCTGTTGGATTTGATCCTGGAAAATTTACCTAATGAGGCTCCCGCTGAAAAGGAAGGACCCGATCATTTAAGGCTGGCAATTGTCGGAATACCCAATGCCGGAAAATCATCAATTGTCAATGCCATTTTGGGAGTTGATAAATTAATCGTTACCGATATACCGGGGACTACAAGGGATTCCATCGATTCGGAGGTAAAATATCACGGACAGTCGATTACCCTTATTGACACGGCAGGTCTCCGGAAAAAGAGGCGCATTAAGGATAATATTGAATTTTACAGTAATATCCGCACCGACCGTGCAATCGATCGTAGTAATGTTGCCGTCGTGGTAATTGATGCAGTGAAAGGATTTAACCGACAGGATGCGACAATTGTTCGTTCGATCATTGATCGCAAGAAGGGTATGGTAATCGCGATAAACAAATGGGATCTCATTGAAAAGGATTCGAATACCCTGAAGAATTACCAGATTAATATTACTGAGATGTTTTCAGAATTGTCCCATTATCCTATGATCTTCATATCAGCATTGACCAAACAACGGATCGGGCAGATATTGGATACGGCAAATGACGTATATGTCTCGGGTAAACAACGAATTACAACTAATGTGTTAAACAAATATTTTCAACATATCATTGACTATACACCGCCGCCGGCTGTCCAGGGGAAATATATCCAGATCAAATATGTTACTCAGGTGAAAAAAGAACCTCCCGTGTTTGTATTTTTCTGTAATGATCCTAAAGGTATTAAGGAGGAATATCGACGCTTTCTTGAAAACAGATTACGTAAACAATTTGGATTCAAAGGTTTTCCTGTGACCCTGTTATTCCGGCAGAAATAGACTATGAACCATATTTATAGAATAATTTTGTTATCTTGTCTATTATGGTTTCCGGTAATGGGAAAAGATTCCTTTACGGCGATTAAAGAATATATTGATTCCGGTACTGCCGACCATCGATATCAATACTCCGCTTCAACAAGTGAAGTATTGGCAATTAAATCTGTAATGATCCATCCTGAACATCGGGAAAAGATATTAGGGAAAGCCCAATTCAGCAGACCGGTATTGGATAAAAACTATATTAGCGCTGACGGTCATTTTAAAATCCACTATACCACCTCAGGATATCATGCGGTCGATACAATCTCAACTCATGTACCCGGTGTGCCTGATTGGGTCTGGGAAACGGCTGAAACCGCTGAATATGCCTACAGATTGCTTGTGGATACTCTTGGATTTGATCCGCCGCCTCAGGATAATTACGGCGGACCGGAATCGGATATTTATATCAAGAATTGGGAGGGGACGTATCCATTACCATATGCTTATACATATCCCGAAGATCCTGTCACTTCTACAACTGATCAACCCTATGATTATACATCCTATATGGTTATAGATAATGATTATCAAGAACCTGGGTATGCCACACATGGTATAGACGCCCTGCATGTAACTGTTGCTCATGAATATTTTCATATGATCCAATTAGGATACAACTGGTGGGATTCAAACGGATTAGTAGGGAGCTCCTACGGAGACAGATACTTTCTGGAATGGTCATCGACCTGGTTTGAAGAGCGGGCATACTCCGAAGTAAATGATTATGTACAATATATTGCAGCATTTTTCTATCGTCCGACGGATTATCTCTGGGCTTCAAACTACGAATATGCGATGGGACCATTCCTCTATTTTCTCCAGGATATATACGATGATGAGCTGCTTGTTCGTAAGATATGGGATAAAATTAAGCGCCAATACGCCTTTCAATCGTTGACTGAAGTGATAGATGAAAAGGGCGGCAACCTTGCAACTCTTTACAATGACTTTGTGAGAGCCTGTTACTATACCGGTTCACGCTACGATGAAAATTATGCGGTGTCTCCCGATGCCGCCGGTTTTCCGGAATTAATTATTCCTACAGCGAACAGGGGCACATTAGATACTCTTTTACAGTTTCAAAGCGATATAAAACCCTTTACGACTTTCCCCTATATGATAACATTTGAAGATAACCAATTTGTAGAATTAGATATAAGTCCATCAATACAAGATGTTTTTATCGGAAGTTATCTTATTGATAAGTCAACCACTACGGATACTCATCGGAAGTTTGGAATGGATACGGATGTATTTGTTGGTGAAACCCGCTATAATGATCGGTTAATGATCTTAATGACAAACAGTTCGATTGATTCAATCTATCATCTCGATTTGCAGGTTAATAAATTGATGGATACTCTGAGTATATCATCGAAAATATTATCAATTTACGCCAATCCATTTTCATGGCAACAACAAAAGCCACTGACTATTGAGTTTCAATTGAGTCATTTTACGAATAAATTATCGGTGAATATCTTTAACCTGATTGGACAAAAAGTATACGGGCAACATTTGAATGTTTATGACTATAATCCCGGTGTGAATGACATTCAAATCCCCGCAGATGTATTTAGATCAAAAAATCTAAGTTCGGGGATTTATTTTTTACAGATAGTAACTGACCGAAAAAGAATTACGAAGAAATTTACATTATTGAACTAACTGTCAATACCCTTCGTGAATTATCAAATAAAACGTACAAAAGAATTCTCTCAGAAGATCAAGGGATCCAGGTTCATCGGCAGAGCTTACCCGGTGGAATCCCGTGAGTCGGCTAAATCCATCATCAAAGCAGTTGAAGATGAACACCGCAAAGCAACTCACGTATGCTGGGCGTATCGGATACTACAGAAGGGAGAAAGTCTTGGCTATTGCTCCGACGCCGGTGAACCGCATGGATCAGCAGGTCCGCCGATACTGGCAGCGATTGGGGGGCGCCAACTGGTCAATACATTATGTTTGGTAATACGCTATTTTGGTGGTACAAAATTAGGGATCGGCGGGTTAATCCGAGCCTATGGAGGAACAGCGGCGGATGTTCTGGAATTAGCCGAAAAAAAATCCTTTATAGGGACGCTCAATCTCGCAATACTGGTGTCAATAAATGATTATTCGGATCTAATGAGGATCTTGCGAAAATATCGTCTATCAGTTCAACCGGAATTCAGTTCCGAATCAGTAACTGTAAAGATACAAACTACTCCCTGTGATCTGGATCGACTACAGAACGATGTCCGGTCGATATCGTCGGTAATTCTGAAAAACGAGTAATATTTTTAAAAAAAATATCCTGCAATGGCAGGACGTTTTTAGAACCGTAATCATCACGGTGGGCACCTCTCGAACGGCTCAAGTTTCCTCGACATGGAGGCATGCTTTCCACGCCCGAAGCCCGGCTCCCATATTTTAGGTGTTGGTTCTAAAAATATAGGTTACACCATTGCAGGATAAATTTCAAAGATCTCTACTTTCAATATACTTACCATAGACGTAATGGTCAAGGCATTTTAGTATAAATAGTTAAAATATTTCGGGAATGTATTCAGGATGGTGATGTATTGTCTTCGGTTCGGGTTTGGTTCCAGAGACGATCCATCTCTTCCAGGGTTGTATCTTTAAGTTGAATATTTTTTGCAGCCAGTTCTTTTTCGATATACTGGAATCGCCTTACGAATTTTTTTGATGTGGAATATAACGCCTCTTCGGGATTTATATTTAAAAAACGTGAAAGATTTACCAGGGAAAAAAGAAGATCACCGAACTCAAGTGTAATATTTTTATCATCCGACAGTTTTAAGGCGTCCTTTAATTCATCCAGCTCCTCATGCACTTTTTCCCAAACGAGATCAATTTTATCCCAGTCAAAGCCGACCTCGGCAGCTCTTTCCTGAATTCGACGGGCTAATAGCAGAGCGGGAAGTGTTTTGGGTAGTCCTTCCATCAGGGAATCACGACCTTCTTTTAACTTTATCTCTTCCCAGTTCTGTTTGATCTCCTTAACGTTCTTGACATTTACATCGCCAAAGACGTGGGGATGTCTCCGTACTAACTTTTCATTGATATTACGGATGGAGTCAGAAAGACGAAACTGCTTATTCTCTTCGGCAATTTCCGACTGAAAGACAATATGTAATAACAGATCGCCCAATTCCTCTTTTAATTTTTGGTGGTTATTTTCATGAATGGCTTCAATTGTTTCGTGAACCTCTTCCAGAAAATAAGGCGATAATGATGTGGCGGTCTGTGCCCGATCCCATTCGCATCCGGAGGGACCGCGCAGAGTCCTGACGATTTCTATCAGTTTGGTAAATTCATTACAAAGCGTAGAATTATCAGACATAGTAGTATTATTTTTTAAACACTCTGAACAAGCGCTTGACATGTATTTGATGCAGATAACGTTGTTGCAAGCGCTCCATTTGCAGTTTTTCATCGGGGTGTTGATCGTTATAGCCGATTAAATGAAGAATACTGTGTAGAATAACAAGGATCAATTCCTGCTGGAAAGTGTTATCAAAGCGCCGGGCATTATCTTTGATTCTGTCGATGCTGATATAAATTTCACCCTCGATTGCCTCGCCGGGCTCGTTAAAATTGAAACTGATCGTGTCGGTGAGAACATCGTCATGGAAATATTGTTTCTTCAGGCGATTTAATACCGGGTCGCCGGCTGCAATTATAGTAACGCGAGAGAAAGACACATTTTCTCCTTTAGTAACAGTTTCTATAATAGATTTAATTGCCGGTGATAATAGCTGGAATTTCGGGTAATTGTTAATGATGGAAACAAGTGACATTAAGAGCCGGGTTGTTTGGATTTTGCTTTTGCCGGTTTCGAAGGAATTTCCTTTTCCTGTCCCGGGTACTCGACACGGAGGTGGTGAAGACCTTTCAGAATCGGCATAATGCCGGTATTTGATTTAATATCACCTTTGATTTTACTAAGATCAGCAAGAGTCAGCGGACATTCATCCAGTTGCCCTTCCTTAAGTCGTTTTTCAATTATCTGGTCAACAATTTTTTCGATATTTCCTACAGTGGGTTTTTCGAGAGAGCGGGTAGCAGCCTCGATTGATTCACAAATCATTAAAACTCCGGTTTCTTTGGTACGGGGTTTAGGACCGGGATATTGGAAATCGGATTCATTAATAAGAATGTTGCCGTCAGACTGTTTCATCGCTTTATTATAAAAAAATTCAACCAGGGTAGTCCCATGATGAGTGGATATGAAATCTATAATTGCCTTAGGAAGTTTATATTCTTTGGCTAAGCGAATACCTTCTTTTATGTGATTAATAATGATCAGCGCGCTCAGGTTTGGAGCAAGATTATCGTGTTTATTAATGTTGTAGGATTGATTTTCGATAAAATATTCGGGTTTCGTGATTTTGCCGATGTCATGATAATAGGCGCCGACACGAGCCCGTAAGGCATTTGCGCCGACAGCATCGGCGGCGGCTTCGGCGAGATTGCCAACAGTGACACTATGCGTGAATGTTCCGGTTGCTTCTTTGGATAATGACTTTAGTAACGGATGATTGAAATCGGCTAATTCCAGGAGGGTCAAATCGGTTGTGATCCCAAAGATTCCTTCCAGCAGACTGATGATTCCATAGGTAAGAAACGGCGACAGTATGCCGTTTATACCTGCGTATAAAAGATTGTTTGTCATTTCCTGAATGGACGAGTATTTTAATAATTCGGTAACGCTGATGGCGATCAGATAACCCAGCAGAATGTAAATGATTGATTGAAAAAGCTGACTTCGTTTACGCAGCTTGCGTACCGAATAAATAGCGAAGGAATTCACAAAAACTGATGTAATTATAAAATCGAGGCTACCCTGCAATTGAGCACCTACAATCATGGTTATGGTTGCGGCTCCGATGAAAGCAATCTTGCTGTCAAAAAGTATTGTCAGCATCATTGCTGCGATAGTGATGGGAATGGCAAATTCGGAGATGTTAAATTTCTGTACGAAAAATACTGTAAATAGTGACTGAATGACGAAAATGATTCCCAGGAGTACGACCATTTTTGGGTCTCTGAGAATTGAGCGCCTATACGAAAGTAAAAATGTAATAAAGAATGATGCAATGATCAACACCAATAAGATTTGTCCGATGAAGATGATTGGATCGCCGATTAATGGAAGACTTTTCCTGAGGCCACCGCGAATATTTGCCCGGCGGGCTCTTTCTTTCGATAGAGATTCCAGCTTTCGGTAAATCTCCGGCGTTATTTTAGTGTTTGCGTCGACAATCTTTTCATTTTCAAGAATAATACCCTTGCTGATCGGAACCTTATTGACCGCTTCCTGCTGACGGGATTCGGTTTTTTCCTTATGGTAAATCAGGTTTGGTTTTAAAAATTTAACAATGATCTCGTAACCTGTATTGATGAATTTGGAATTCTGTTCGGGATATTTTGCCTGCAGCGTCAATTTCGCTTTTGTCCAGGCTTCTTCCAGTGTCAGTAACTGGTCGTAGTCCACCAATAGTTCTTCATTGTTTTGCGAAATGGCGATGCGGTCGCTGATGATTTGTTCTTTACTGATATCAAGAATAAGCTGAGCGTAGAGGTTGCTTAAAATCTGTCGTAACGGAGGATAGAAATTAAAGGGGAAGCTGACATTGTCTTTCTGATTTTCTGAATTGAGTATCAGCTGAGTATAAACGATTGAATTTTCTTCGAACTGATAATTTTCCTGAAGATAAGTAGCCAGGTTTGAATATGAGATTGAATCGGTTTGGGTCATCGATAGAATTTCGTCATACCGCTTGGAATAGCGGTAGCGGTCCAGCAACCTTAGGGAGTCTTCGTATTTTTTCTTAGCGGAGCGAACCTTCTCTATATCTTTAAAAAAGATTTCCAAATTGGACAGTTCCGTTCTCTGAATATCGTTATCCTGCAGGAAGATAAAGTGAATCTTTTTGAGGGCATCATTACGGTCATTGCTTAATTCGGATTCGGATTTCAGTATCGGATAATCAAAGGGAGCAATGACGACGGATTGAGTTATGTCGTTGATCTTGTAATTATATTCGCTGTATCGGTTTTTCGGAAAAAGCAAGGCTATAATGACAATAATCGCGACACACCAGAAAAGCGCCCAGAATTTCCGTCTCTTTGCAGATTGCGGATCTAAACGATCGGGGTCTTTAGTTGTGAGAAAACTCAGGTTTGGCAATGAAGTTTACTCCTTGTTCCTTACCAGATGATAGCCGCGGATGCCCAGGTGAATCCGGAGCCGAATGCTGCCAGTACGACCTTATCGCCTCTTTGAATTTTCTTTTCCTCACAGGCATCGGCTAATGCCAGGGGAATCGATGCGGCGGTCGTATTTCCATACTTATGTATATTACTAAAGACTTTTTCAAGAGGCAACCCCAGTCTTTTGGCGATCGCTTCTGTTATTCTCATATTTGCCTGATGTGGCACAACCATATCGACGTCTTCGATGCTCCAGTTGTTCGCCTTCAAAGCTTCTCGTACAGCTTCAGGAAATCTGGTTATCGCATGCTTGAAAACCTGCCGTCCGTTCATTTGTGGAAATTGGCGACCTTCGTCAATCATTTCTTTTGAAATTCTGGGACATTCATAGCCAATCGGTGCATCGATTGATAGGTCCATGGCATGTTTTCCATCACCAAATAGATGTGTTGACAAAATTTCACTATCATTATCTGATCGACTTATGATTGCGGCGCCGGCGCCATCGCCGAATAGAACGGCTATATCTCGTCCTTCCGTTGTTAAATCTAATCCAACCGACTGAATTTCAGCACCCACCAGTAAAATATATTGATATTGTCCGGTTTTGATGAACTGATCAGCGATGGATAAACCGTAAACAAAACCCGAACATTGAACCCTGATATCGAGTGTAGGAACTCCCTTAAGATCGAGCTGAGCCTGTAAAAAGCTGCTGGTTCCCGGGAATTGATGCTCCGGAGTGGTAGTTGCGACAATGATTAATTCAATGTCCGTTTTTTCTATTCCGGCATCGGCAATTGCCTGTTCGCATGCCGGTAGCGCTAATTCGGCGCAACCACACGGTTGAGTGACGAACCTTCGTTCATGAATGCCGGTTCGTTCAATGATCCATTCGTTGCTGGTGTCCATCATCTTTTCGAGATCAAAATTTGTGATGATTTTTTCAGGGACATTTTTTCCAATTCCTGCGATTTTACTTCGATACATAGATAAAAACCCTCCAGTATTAGATGGTTGCACTATCTGAATAGCGAATATCTTTTATATTAAGTTGTATTTCTTTATTGTTATTCCATTCATTTTCTTCAATTACAAATACCATATCCAGAGGACGATTACTGATGAGCATTTCGTATAGAGTTCCCAGTTTCCATCCAATAGCGCTAATGACAATTTTGTCTTGATAGGCTTTAAACTTCAAATGATTCTCACCGACAATGCGTGGTAAACCGGATATGGTGATATTCCGGGCAGCGAATAACGGACGCATATTCCCAGGACCGAAGGGCGCCATTTTGTTAAGATGATCGATGATGTTCTGATTGATATCGTTAAAATTTATTTCACACTCGATCTTTAATATGGGGTGGAGCATCTCCTCGGTAATCTGTCGGCTGGCGATCTGTTGAATGCGATCACGAAATTTTGCTAACATTTTCTGCTTTATCGTAAGACCGGCAGCCATTTTGTGACCGCCATAGCTTTCAAGAAGATCCGAACACTCGGTAAACGCTTTATACAGATCGAAATTTTGAATACTTCTGGCGGATCCTTTTCCTATCCCGTTTTGAAAGGAGATCATGATTATTGGTCGGTTGTACATCTCTTTTATTTTTGACGCCACAATGCCAATGACGCCCTGATGCCAGTTATCATCTGACAATACGAAGATCTTGTCTTTGTATATATCATGAGTGGAATTTAACTGTAATATTGCCTGATCGACCGTGTTTTTTTCGATACTCTGACGGTTGCGGTTTTCCTGTTCCAGCATTACCGATAATTCATGAGCCTCTTCCTGGTTAAATGAGATTAGTAACTTAACTGCCCGGGTGGCTTGCCCAAGACGACCCGCTGCGTTTATTCTCGGTGCGAGCCCAAAAACAATATTCACAACATTTAAAGTTTTGTTCGTGAATCCGGCAACTTTCAATAGGGAGCTAAGCCCGATTTTATTAGTGCGGTTCAGATATTCCAGTCCTTTTGACACTAAAATGCGGTTTTCATCAAGAATCGAAACAATATCGGCAGCGGTGCCGATTGCCACCAGATCCAGATGGAGGAATAATTTTTCAATGGGAATATTGTTATTAATTGAAAACGCTTGTAGCATTTTAAAGGCAACGCCGGCGCCGCATAGCTCTTTAAATGGATAAGGATCGTATTCCCGTTTTGGATTTATAATGGCTAGAGCATTTGGCAGTGTGTCCGCAGGCTCATGGTGGTCGGTGATTATTAGATCAATACCGTTAGAATTTGCGTAATCAACTTCATCAAAAGCGTTGATTCCGCAATCACACGTGATGATGAGATTGGCTTGATGCTCGATAGCGACGTCAATCCCAGGTCGAGACAGACCATATCCTTCTTTTTCGCGATCCGGGATATAATAAAATGTATTAAGACCGATTTCATGTAGAAATAAATGTAGCATGGAGGTTGCTGTTGTCCCGTCAACATCATAATCCCCATAGATCATCACCGTTTCTTTCTTCATCAGAGCAATTTGGATACGGTCAATGGCTTTTTCCATATCCTTTAGCAGAAATGGATCATAAAGATCCTGAATGTTGGGTTTAAAGAAATGATCAATCGCCTCCGGATTGTCAAAATTATGGTTGTATAGTACAGTAGCAATTGGGATCGGAAGCCCGGCTGCTGAAGCAAGCTTCCGAACAGTTTCAAGATCAAATTCTTTAAATTTCCAATCGTATTTCATATTAGATATAAGAATTTGAAGTTAGTCGGTAAGCCGAATTCTGTTTCCGGCAGCTGCCGGACGGCAGTCATTTATCTACATACAGCCTTACAACTGATGTTAAGCGATCTACCCGAGAATTTAACGGAACGGGCAATTCCAATTCTCTGCTTGATCTTGCTCCAGGTGGGGTTTACCCTGCCCCCGACATTGCTGTCGGGGCGGTGCGCTCTTACTTTAATCCCGCTTAATTGCAGGACGCACCATTTCACCCTTGACCGCCAAAGGCGGACGGTATTGTTTCTGTGGCACTTTCCTTCCCGTTGCCGGGACTCCGTGTTACGAAGCACCCTGCCCTGCGGAGTTCGGACTTTCCTCCCCGATAAAAATTGGGGCGACTGCCTGACTAACTTCAGATAAATTCCTCCTCATTAATTGAACGGATTTCACTGGCTTGTTCGTCCCAGTACAGCATCCGTCCACAAAATTCACAACGTATCGGATTCGCTCCGGAGCGAATCTCTACAACTTTTTGCGGTGGGACAATTGTGTGACAGCCCCCGCAAGAAACCTGAGCTGGAATATATTCAATATTACCCTTTTTATCTACTTTTTCTTCGAAAACTTGGCGAATGGGTACAATTGCTAAACCATTCCTGGCTTTGGATACACGCTCATATTCCCTTATATATCGTAGTGAAATAAATTTTACGACAGCTTCCCGGTTCTTCATTAGTTTTTCTTGAACATCGTTGGTTTTTTCGTTGGTTTTTTCCAACTGTTCACGCCGGAATTTTATTTCATTTAATTTATCCTTCAATGTCAGATCTTTACCTTTGATTGCTTCTTTGAGATTTTCCATCTCTTCATTTAGTTCGAGGATTTTATATTCTGCCGTGTCGATATTCTGGCGAACAGTTTCAATTTCAGATGTTAGCGCATCATACTCTTTATTTGATGTAACAAGGTATAGTTGATCCTGGTATCTTTTCAAATGTTCTTTGTTATCCTTGATCTGTCCCTCGAGGTCTTTTGTTTCCAGAATGATTTCCTTTTCGCGGCTGCGATCGTTTTCAAGCTCCCTTTCCAGGTTGGCAATATTTTTTTCAAGTGTTTCAACAATCTGAGGAAGATCACCTTTTAATTCGTCTATCTTTAGTAGCTCGTTATCAATCTTTTGTAGTTTTATAAGAAATTTCAAGTCTTTGAACATTTATCCTCCGTTCTATTCAAAAATGAAAATTGCACCTTCCTGGGTGCAATTTAAATCTTGATATATGGGTTGAGCTTTCTGTAATGCTTTCAAAACCTTACCTTTCTGTGGGCGATATCCGATTTGAACGGATGACCTTCCCGATGTGAACGGGACACTCTGACCAGCTGAGCTAATCGCCCCGCGGTTAACTGAATCCAAAAAGCATGAAAATTTATCCAAATTAAAGCATTAAATCAATATGATTGATAACAAATTGGCAATTGAAATTCAACTATTTTTGTTTTCCCCTCTGGAAAATATTTTTCAGTATACTAAAAAGATAAATAATTACTGAGCACATTAAACCGATGAAAAACGGCTGAATGTCCCATGGAAATGAAGGATTTATCAATGTGCTTTGATATAAACCGGCAGCTAACCAACAACTTGTGCCGAAAAAAGAAGCAATCATTGACACGACAGTGTCGCGTTTCGGTATTTGAATACCCGGGATAAAAATAGAGATCAAGGGCAATAATAAGCTGGGTATAAACAGGGTGCCCATTAGATACCAGATCTTCACGACTGATGGCACCAAAGATAATAACAACACTGAAAACAGAAGCGTAATAAGCAATCCAAACTGGGTTGCATGTGTGATGTTAACATTTTTTTTGATCCGCCAGATGATATCCCGCCCAAACGTAACAGCGGCAAGAAAGGAATTTGAATCCAGGGTTGACATGATGGTCGCCAGAAGGGAAATGAAAAACAGTCCGCTTAATAGTGGCGGTAGTATTGTTACACCAAGGAGAGGAAAAGCCATCAATCCTGGAACATCACTGAAAAGTGCGCGGGCATAAAGTCCGGCAACAGTAGTAAAAAAATCAAAAACTACCCAGAACAGAATTGAGATTAGAATTCCACGTTGTGCCACCGCTGGAGTACGGGCGGCGTAGCATCGTTGATAAAAACCGGGATCAACGAATGTCCATAATGCAATAAAGAACCAGACGACGATATACTGAGCGTTCTGCCCGCCACTGAATTGAAGATGACTTGCTGGAAGATTATCCTTTAAGAAAGAAATACCACCAAATTTTGTAAACAGAGTTATCACCAATACCGCGAATCCGGAAAACATCAGGATAAACTGGATAATGTCGGTTTTAACTATCGATTTAAATCCTCCGAAAAAGATATATACCGTAGAGAATAGAATACTGATGAAAATGGCAAACCAGAAAGGTATTCCAAAAATCGAACTGAACAGGATGCCGAGCATAAGCAGATGTGATGCAGGTGATACCAGGAAAAAGATAAAAACACTTCCGATCAGTCCGGCTGGTTTTCCATAATGTTGATACAGTTGATCGGGAATAGTGTAAAGGTTTGATTTGCGAACTTTTGGTGCGATAAAGACGGCAAAGAGAACGGCAAATAAATAATAGGGTAATGCTTGCGTTACCCAATTCAAAAGACCGTAGAGGTAGGTAAATTCACCAATACCCAAAATCCCGCCATACCATGTCGATACCAGCGTAGCCGTAAATGCGGGCAGGGAGAGCCGTCGTCCGGCTAATAGGAAATTATCATCATTTTTCCGTTGATTTTTAGAATACAGGAAACCGATAAGTAAAATTGAGATTAAATAAATCAGGATAAGAAGTTTATCAATAATTGCAATGTTAATAGAATTCATGAAGAACTGAGCGGTTTAATGACGATCAGAGTGCCTTTGGTGAAAGATATCCGTACGTTGTCCTTCAATGCCTGGTTACTGATACCCCGTGACCCTTCAAATAGGTTTTCGTGGTTCAACGTCCATTTCAATCCATTGGTCGTTACATTATATGCTCTCGGAAATCCGAATAATGAAATGATATTGCCGGAGGACACTTGAAATCCATAGCTGCCTGCGGACAGTACTAAAATTTCCGAAGTTTGTGAGAAAAGACGAATAGTTGCTTTGCGTTTGAATTTTTTTATGATCTGCAATGTTGCAACACTATGGTCGTCCCGTTTACCCATAAAACCTATTAAAACAATCTGTTTATATGAAAGCCGGATTGCTTCATGCAGGGCTTTTTCCACATCATTTTCCTGTTGGGATTCCGTCTTAATTATCCGGGTATTTTTCTGAATAAAATAATTCAACGCTTCGTCTTTGATTGAATCCAAATCGCCAATTATTAAATCGGGAGTAATACCATGCCGGAAAGCATAATTCGCTCCGCCGTCGGCGCACATAATGAAATTTGCAGCCTGAAGAAGTTGATTACATAGTTTTTGATCAGGATAATCGCCATTTCCGAACAGGATACAGATGGGTTCTGTATATGATAATGGAAGTATAGAAACCATAGTTGGGAATAACTAATGGATTATGATAATTTTTCGTAAATCGGGATTTTATTTTTTTGCATGCACTTTATGAACTTAGGAATATTGATTATGAAATTAAATTTTTCCATCTGCTGACCGACCTGACGCTGATACTCTTTGGATCGGAAATATTTAATTAAATATTTCTTAAGTGGCAGGATTAAATAATCGGTATCCCAGACTAACTCTTCGCCGGTAACATGATTGATTAGACAGTCAAAATGGGCTGCCCAGGCGATTGTATGAAATTTGTATTTTGATGTTAAATCTCTGTTGATTGCCTGCAGAATTGCCTGGTTGCTGGGATTTGTAAAAATAAAGTCTTTTGTAAACATGAATGCAGTATGATAATATCGGGGTTTATTAATCATTCCTTCCAGGTTCAAACGGCGTGTCAGAATGATCATGATCTGCAACATGCGATCACCGATTCCCAAACCTGGGTAAGATTGTCCGGGAAGCTGTGGACGTCGTTCATCAAAATGCATTTTAGGGTTTTGGAGAAGCAGCCACTCAACTTGAAGCAAATTCGGTATTATGTCCGGAAAATTATGCAAAATACCTTCTGTAAAACGCATCTGTCCCCATTTAAGTACCATTTCACAGATTGTGTTTTCATCTTCAGGCGTACCTGTATATACATATAAACGATGAGTATGAGGATCATCAGTATCGATTTCTACATGTAAATCTGTCAAACCCAATCTCGCTAATGCTTCCGTTAGTCCAAATGCATCGATTACATTTTTCAATCCTTGTTTACTAAACACACCCATGAAGAAATTTGAACTCTGCTTTACCCGACCACCGGAAACAATGTTATCCAATGTGAGATCGTCAAAATCGGCGCCTGTCTGAATATCAGCTAAAGTTAATTTTTTAGCGATTTTTAAATACTGTTTGCGGTATCTATTATACATAGTTTAATTAAGTGTCAAAGCTAATCATGCTACGTTAAGGAACAATAAATATTTTATATTTTCCGGCTTTTTCGATTTTACCGATAACAGATGCGCTTGTTTTTCCGGATTCCTTTAGTCGTTTAACCATCTCAGCGGCATTGGGTTCCGGCGTCGCAACCAATAATCCGCCTGAAGTCTGAGCGTCACAAAGTATTACCCTAAAAACGGAGCTGACTTTGTCATCCCAGTGGATGCGATCTTTCAGATAATTCATATTTGCGTCTGTGCCTCCGGGGATGACGTTTCTGCGAACCATTTCCACTGTGTTTGGAATGACCGGTACTTTCGAACTAATAATCCGGGCGGATATATCACCATCCATAAGCATCTCATAGAGGTGCCCTAATAGTCCGAATCCGGTAACATCGGTACAGGCGTGAACCGGAAATTCTCTGATAATATCAGCGGCAGCGGCATTCAGCTCGCTCATAATATTGACGATAGCATTCCGGGCAGCGTCGTCCAGCAGACCCCTTTTCAATGCTGTCGATAAAATGCCGATCCCGACCGGTTTGGTAAGAATAAGCGCGTCACCGGGCTGCGATCCGACATTGCGCCAGATTGCGTCCGGATGAACTGTTCCGGTAACGGCAAGACCGAACTTGGGCTCGTTGTCTTCGATGGTGTGACCACCCAGGATCGGGATTCTTGCCTTATGGGTAATATGTTGGGCGCCTTCAAGAATACGCTCCAGTACTTTCATAGGGAGTCGCTTTTCAGGGAATGCCGCAATGTTTAATGCAAAAAGGGGTTTTCCGCCCATGGCGTAGATATCGCTGAGTGAATTTGCCGCGGCAATCCGTCCAAAATCATAAGGATCATCCACGATCGGTGTGAAAAAGTCTACGGTCGAAACCAGCGAAATTTCATCCGTTAAGCGAAAAACCGCCGCATCATCGGAGCTTTCAAAGCCGACCTGTGTGTATTCAGAAGGTATAGTCTGAATTTTTTTCAGAATTTCTTCCAGATGCTGTGGTCGGATCTTACAGGCGCATCCTAATCCGTGAGTATATTGAGTGAGACGAATATCGGAGATATCGGTAAATGTGACTTCTCTCAGTATATTTTCAGTAAGGTTGCGGTAAGCTTCGGATATTTTTCTAACGGCAGCGCTGACATCCTGCGCTGTTGTGGTTCTGCCTACCGAAAAGCGGATGCTGCCCAGGATTCGTTCGTCACTAAGCCCCATTGCTTTCAAAACATGGGATGGTTCCATGCTGTCGGCATGACAGGCGGCTCCGGCGGATGCGGCAATGTCCGGAAGATCGGATAAAAGTGTATTGGCGTCGATACCGGGGAAATAGCTGTTAATTGTATTGGGGAGTTTCTGTTCCGGATGACCATTTAGTTTGATTTCCGGGATTGCTTCTTTTAATTCGTTCCAGAATTGATCGCCCCGAGATTTTTGTTCGGTAAGAATTGTTTTTTCATTTGAGTGAAAAACTTCCGCAGCGGTTCCTAATCCAACGATTTCCAGCACATTTTCAGTACCCGGTCGCAAGCCTCGCTCATGTCCGGCGCCATGAATGAGTGGTTGGATCTTAGTTCCGGTTTTAATATATAGAGAGCCGACTCCTTTGGGAGCATTCATTTTATGACCGGCAACAGATAGTAAATCGACCTCTAATTCCTGAACATCCACATGGATTTTTCCCACTGCCTGAGCCGCATCGGTATGCATCAGGATATTCCGTTCGTGAGCTATTTGGGCAATTTCCCTGATCGGCTGAATAGTCCCAACTTCGTTATTCGCCAGCATGATAGTGATGAGAATCGTATCTGAGCGGATGGCGTGAACCAGCGATTTGGTATCCACCAAACCATATTCATCAACCGGGAGATAGGTGACGCTATATCCATTATTCTCAAGAAATCGACACACTTCCAGGATTGCCGGATGTTCCACAGCGCTGGTGACGATATGTCCCGAATGATACAGGCTGGCGATGCCTTTGACCGCTATATTGTTCGATTCGCTGCCGCCACTGGTGAAGATGATCTCATCGGCGGAACAGCTCAGCAGTGCAGCCAATTGTTTCCGGGAATGCTCAATTGCTTTTTTACCTTCCTGACCATAATAGTGACTGCTGGAGGGATTCCCGTAGTGGTTTTTCAGAAAAGGCATCATGGCGTTAATGACTTCCGGGATCATCGGTGTGCTGGCGTTATGGTCTAAGTAGATTGGTTTCATAATTTCACTCCGCCCTAATTTATTAAGAAAATAAGATTGTTAATAGACTGAAAATTGCCAAGTGTAAAATTAGATGCTATAAATCAGAGGAATTATTTTATTTACTGTTTATATGCATATTACAGGTCTGTTTCCAGCGCATTTTCATAGTGTATCAGATTCAGGGGAATATCAGGGTATTTATCTGCAAAATAATGGTATTTATAAGGATAAAATTGTTCTTGGGAAAATTTTGTTTCATAGGCTTTCTGATTTTGAATGATAAAATCTACCTCGTGTTTATTTTGAGTTCGCCAGTATTTAATATCCATTTCATCATATTTGTCTAGTAATCTACGAAATATGTAATTTTCAAATAGATTACCCCTGTCTTCTCTAAAAAAAAGGGCGTTGAAATTATGTAAAAAATGATTTCTTAAACCGAGGTCGTTAAAATAGACTTTCGGTGATTTTCTCAGCTCTTTACTCAACTTACGGTAAAATGGCTTTATCAGACTAATGTGAAAAGATTTCTGCATTAGTTCAGTATAGGCATTAATCGTAAGATGATTCATGCTGAAATCACTCGCTATATTATTATAACTGACGATGCCGCCGACTCTTTCGGCATATATTTGAAGTATAGTCAAATACGCATTTGGATATTTTAGATTAGATTCAAGGGCGTCTTTCTTCACATAAGAGTTCGCAATTTCCGCTAATATATGTTTTTTCTCTTCAATATCTGGTTCCAAAATGACTTCAGGATATCCGCCGAAAATGATATATTCCTGTAAGAGAGTGTATATTTCATCTCTGAAGATTGGTGGAATTTTTTTGTTTATGAAAGGCGTTAATTCTGTTCTATCTCTAAAAATAAGCATTTCTTCAAAACTTAAGGTCGGTAGTTTGAACAATCGTTTTCTGCCAGCCAGAGAGTCCGTAAATTTTTTATCTATATAAAAACTTGATGAACCACTGACAATAAATTTAATTTTTTCATGGTATTTGTCGTAATGATATTTTAAAAAATTAGAGGGAAAGTCAAGATATTGAATCTCATCAATAAAAATAATCGTTTGTCTGGTACGATCAATAGGCGGAATTACCAGAAACAACTTAGCCGGATGTTCATTAAGTATTTTTAAAATATTAGGATCCTCAAGAGTAAGAAAGAAAACCTGATTTCGATCCTTTTTCAATTCTTTCATTAATTGTTGCATAAGCGTAGTTTTTCCGGTTTGCCTGGCTCCAACAATAAGGCTAATTTGTTTTTTTTTGAGATGGTTTTTTAATTTATTAAATAAAAGTCGCTTTTTCATAATAGCAAATTATACCATAAAACCGTGATTGTCAATAACAAATTATCTCAAATATAGGTGTATCACAATAGCAAATTATCTGATATATAGGTACGCTTAATAACAAATTATCTTAAACTGAATTTATTTGGCTGATATTTCATTGTAACGTTAGTACCATCCAACAAATCTCAGAAAGCGATTTATATTTTATAGAATTTACTGACATTTCTCGTTTTGTAACATATCTCAGGAGTCCATCGTTGGAATTTATATGTTAGGCTTAAGTGAGAAATGTTTATTAATATTTATATATTTCTAATAGTTCTCTTAGATAGAATCGAATAACAAACTGAAATCAACGCTCGTAACGGAATGAGTCAAGGCGCCTATTGAAATAACATCCACACCGCTTTCGGCATAATCTCGTATGGTTTCAATAGATATATTTCCCGATGCTTCGAAAAGGATATGATTGTATAGTTTTTTTGCTTTGGATTCAGCGATCAGTGCGGGAATTTGCTCCGGCGCAAAATGATCAAACATGATCACAAAAGGGAATGGAGCCGTGATGTTCTTCAAATAGCCCAGCATTTCGCGGTATTCATCCGTATTTGTCACTTCTATTTCAATAAAGCGCAGATAGGGATAAGATGAGATCATTTCCGTGACCGCCAGTTTTAGACTGTCGGGATTTTTCGACTTTCGCAGAATCGCCAGGTGGTTTTCCTTCAGCATTGCCGCATCGTGAAGTCCCAGCCTATGAGTCAGTCCGCCGCCGCATTGAATCGCGCGCTTGTCCAGCAATCCCCACAGAGTTTTGCGGGTGCCGACGACGAATGTATCCGTCTCCGAAATCCGCTCCACGTATGACCTTGTCGCAGTCGCTATTCCACTCAGCCGCTGAAGAATATTAAGAATTGTTCGCTCGACGGTAATAATCTCTGTCGCCTTGCCTTCAATGTGTAACAGAACATCACCGGTTTCGATGACGTCTCCGTTTTTGAAAGACGAAGTGGCGGTTATTTTTTTCCGGGATAAAAAGAATATGGTTTCATCAAGTCCGGCGATGACTGCGGAGGATTTGGCGATTATCCCGGCTTTCAGAGTTGTTTCATAAGATTGTTCAGGTGTCAGTGACGCATCGCCTTTGCCGATATCTTCATCCATCATTCGGGAGAAAAAATCGCCGACATAATCCCGGTAAGATACATTACCGAGGCTTAACTCTATATCGGCGTCAAAAGCGTGGCGAATAACCTGGTTTCTATCCGACTGTTCCATGATTTATACCCATAATTTTTTCAGAAGACGCAGCAACCTGTAAAATAAGCGCCGGTTTCGGTAGATGCATTGTTCTGATTAAAGATTCGTTCAAATGATGTCCTCTTGCTAAAAAATACCTATCATCTAAATTTAAGAAAAAATCTAAGGTTTTTAAGGAGAAACCTCATCGATTCCGAAAATTCCTTTTGATGCATCGATTAAAGTGGGATAAAATTTGTGATGATGAATGGAAAACCGGTCTATGATGAGGAAAAGGGATTATATGTCAGGGATGTCGGGGAAATATTAGTTGCTTAACATCACTTGACTTAAGCCGGGTCATAGGTGTAACCAATTGAATGGTAGTTATTCCGACTTGAGTTAAGTGATGGTTTCTTATTGATGTGTACCGGGAAAAACTTAACACAAGTGCCTGGACGGTGGGTACGATAACATAAAGAATATTGAAGGCACTTATGTCAAGTTTATCGTTCCTATAACTAATTACTGAATAACCGGTGAGTATGGTAATCTTTTCTGGAATTATTTCATTCAAAATTTTCTCAAAAGATAATGGAAATTTTTATGAAGAGCCATTCACAAATTGCTCTTATATTTCTTTTCTATCGCTGGTTTTTCTCAACTCTCGGTCAGCCGCCGCAAGTAGATCACCGATAGCAGTATTCCACTGCTGTCCGGGATCGGAATATTATACGCAATGAAGATCAGTGAAATAGGTCTTAGTCAGCAATTAAATACCATCCAGGGATTGGAGTTCCCGACGCCATATCCCGGTTCCAGTTGAACGTCTATTTGCGCATTTTTTGAAAAAATTATTGGCGGTTTTCGGGCAATTTACAGCACATTGGCAGCTTTGCATAAGCATCAAGGTTGGCAGGTGTCTCGTTAGCCTGATATCCCAGATCGGAAATGGCTTTTTCAATCTGTTTCAGATTGAGTTGAGCCGGATTGTAGTTTATATGTCCCATTTTGTCTTCGATATCCACATTGACAGATACAATACCGTCCATTTTTCCCAGACCAGTTTCAATAGTGCTCTTGCACATGCCGCACTGAACGGTGGGCAGCTTTACCATGGCATGGGTTTGATTTTCACCATGTCCCATCATCATCTGGGGCTGAGATTTGCCAGTGTCATCCGTTTTTTCTTTGCCGCCGCATGCGACGATTCCAACGATGAGAAAAGCGATCAACGCAAAACCGATGATTCTTTTGGTGTTCATGATAACTCCTTGTTTTGATTTTTAAATTGTCTTTCCTTAATAATTGTATACAGAACCGGCACGACAAATGTTGTGATGACGCCGATGAACATTCCGCCAAAGGAGGGGATTGCCATGGGTACCATGATGTCGGAGCCTCGGCCGGTGGAGGTGAGAACCGGCAGCAAGGCCAAAACCGTTGTGCTGATGGTCATCATTGCCGGGCGGATTCTTCGCGAACCGGCCGCGACCGTGGCCTGGCGAATCTCGCGAATGGTCTCAGGTTTATGACGCGCAAAACTCTGTTCGAGATAGGTGCTGATGATGACGCCGTCATCGCTGGCGATGCCGAACAGTGCCAGAAAACCGACCCAGACCGCCACACTGAGATTGATCGGGTGGACCTGGAACATCTCCCGGAGGTTGACCCCGGCGAAACTGAAGTTGAGAAACCAGTCCTGACTGTAGAACCAGAGCATCAGAAAACCGCCCGCCCAGGAGACGATGATCCCGGAAAAAACGATTAAGGTCACCGGCACTTTTTTGAACTGGAAATAGAGGATCAGAAAAATAACTGCCAGAGACAGTGGCAGAATTACGCGCAGTCGCTTGACGGCCCGAATCTGGTTCTCATAACTCCCGGCGAAGCGGTAACTAACTCCGGCCGGAATGACCAGCTGACCGGATTCGATCTTCGTTTTTAGGTAGCGCTGGGCCTGTTCGACCACGTCCACCTCCGCCCAGTCATCCTGTTTATCAAACAGTACATAGCCGATCAGGAAAGTGTCTTCGCTTTTGATGACCTGGGGACCGCGGATATAATTGATGGTGGCTAATTGTCCCAGCGGAATCTGGGTGCCATTCGGTGCGGCGACGAGAATATCTTCCAGGGATTCGATATTGTCCCGCAGTTCCCGCATATAGCGCACCCGAACCGGATAGCGTTCACGACCTTCAACTGTTGTGGTAATCTGCTTACCACCGATGGCGACTTCGATGACATCCTGAACCTGACGCAACGGAATCTGGTAGCGCGCAATCGCCTTGCGGTCGATCTCGATTTCCAGGTAAGGTTTTCCGACGATGCGATCCGCAAAAACAGCGGACGCTTTCACCGCAGGAACCTCTTTTAGATAATGCTCCAGCTGCATGCCGACTTTTTCGATCGTTTCCAGATCGGGACCTTTGACCTTAATCCCCATCGGCGCGCGCATACCGCTCTGCAGCATGACAATCCTGGCGGAAATCGGTTGCAGTTTCGGCGCGGAAGTTGTTCCCGGAATCCGGGCGACTTTGACCAGTTCATCCCAGATATCCTGGTTGCTGCGAATATGGTCACGCCACTGGCGGAACGGTTTGCCCCGTTTGGACGGGATCAGGTTTCCGGCGTTATCCCGTTGAAAACTGCCGTCGGGATTCACGGCAAATTTCAGTCGCTTTCCGTTCTTGTCGGTGATATATTCGGATTTGTAATTGATTACTGTTTCGATCATGGAAATCGGCGCCGGGTCCAGCGGCGTGTCCGCGCGTCCCAGTTTTCCGACGACCTGTTCCACCTCGGGAACCGAATAGAGCGCTTTGTCCAGCTTGGCTAAAACGTCCAGCGCCTCTTCCATTCCGGCGTGGGGCATGGTGGTAGGCATATAGAGAAACGAGCCTTCATCCAGTGATGGCATAAACTCTTTGCCCATACCCGGGAAGCGGTGATTCCAGTTGGAATAGACAACAGTCTTTTTTATAAAATCCGGCATGAATCCAAATATCTTTCCGAAGCCGATCCAACTCATCATACCCAGGATGACGATCGATGTGGGCACACTCAGCATTGTTTTTTTATGGTCCAGCGCCCAGGTGAGCAGACGCGGGTAGATTTTTGTGTAACCGCTCAAAAGCCCCATGACGGTCCCGATGACCATGGCGGCGAAAAGGAAATTCAGGATGAATCCTTTGTCGTAACCGAGCGGCGACCATGTGGACGCCAGGATGCTGAGCACTAACGCCACGATGGTCCAGTTGATGATTTTCGGCAGGCGGGTCTGAATTTTTGGCGGCAGATAATGGGATGTTATTCTGAAAATACCGACGAAAGCCACAATGGTTCCAAGCCACCACTTGAAGGTAAATGCCAGGATCAGCCCAAAAATAATCAAACCTACACTGGTAAAATGCCGAAACCCGTGTGATCGCTTTTTTCCCCGGTAGAGCAGATGAGCGACCGGCGGCAGGATAGTCAATGCCACGATAATTGAGGCAATCAGCGCCAGACTTTTGGTGTAAGCCAGGGGTTTGAAGAGTTTTCCTTCGGCTGCCTGCATGGTGAACACCGGCAGGAAAGAGACAATGGTGGTCGAAACGGCGGTCAGCACTGCGCCGCCGACTTCAGAAACAGCCCGGAAGAGGACATCCCGCCTGTTTTCATTTTCATCGGCTTCGTCGAGATGTTTTAACATATTTTCCGAAACCACGATGCCCATGTCCACAATCGTACCGATGGCGATTGCAATTCCAGAGAGCGCCACCACGTTGGCGTCCACGTGAAAGAGCTTCATACCGATAAACACCATCAAAACTGTGATTGGCAACAAACCACTGATCAGAAGGGATGTCTTGAGATGCATGACCATTAAAATGATGACAATAATCGTGATCAGGATTTCATCTCTCAGAGCATGGTTCAATGTGCCGAGGGTCTCGTAGATCAGACCGGTTCGATCGTAAAAGGGAACGATCGTTACCTGGGACTTGGTTCCATCCGGCAAGATCTTAGACGGCAAGCCGGGACTGATTTCGATGATTTTCTTTTTGAGCCGGTTAATCGTCGCCAGCGGATTTTCACCATAGCGAACGACCACGACACCACCTACGACTTCGGCGCCTTCCTTGTCGAGTGCGCCGCGCCGCACCGCCGGACCGAGAACGACGTTGGCCACATCCTTGATATAGATCGGGACGTTGTCGGTGGTTTTTACCACTGTGAACTCGATATCTTGCAGGGTTTTGATGAAACCGATTCCGCGGATGACATACTCCACCCGGTTGACTTCAATTGTCCGGGCCCCGACATCGATATTAGCATTTCGAACGGCGTTGAAAATATTCTGGAGTTTGACACCATGAGCCCGTATCGCGGCGGGATCGACATCGATCTGGTATTCCTTGACGTAGCCGCCGATCGAAGCGACTTCCGAGACGCCGTCGGTGGATTGCACAGCATAGCGCACATACCAATCCTGAATGGAGCGCAACTCCTGTAAGTCCCAGCCGCCGGTCGGGTTACCGTCCGGGTCACGTCCTTCCAGCGTGTACCAGAACACCTGCCCCAAAGCTGTGGCATCAGGTCCCAGGATCGAACTGACACCTTCAGGAAGGGTGCCTGGCGGTAGGGAGTTCAGTTTTTCCAGAACCCGGCTGCGGCTCCAGTAAAATTCAGCTTTTTCTTTAAAGATGATATAGATTGTAGAAAATCCGAACATGGAGTAAGATCGCACAGTTTTGACTTCCGGAATGCCGAGCAATGCCACGGTCAACGGATAACTGATCTGATCTTCCACATCCTGAGGCGAGCGGCCCATCCATTTGGTGAACACGATCTGCTGGTTTTCGCCGATATCGGGAATGGCATCGACGGGCACCGGGCTGCGATCAAGCCCGGGAATCTGCCAGTCAAAGGGCGCCACTAAAATTCCCCAGGTAATCAATCCGGCAAGGATCAGGAAGACGATGAGTTTATTGTCTATAGTATAGGCAATGATTTTGTCAAGTAGTGATAAGCGTTCCTTATTCATGGCTGTCATGCTCCATCAATGAACCCGTTTTTGAAGGGAAGGTGCCTTTCACTTCACCGCAGCTGAGCATTTTTGCACCGAAAAACGGATTGTTAATCTGCTTATCTTTAGCAAGCCAATACGCTCCTTTATTATTAAAGGCCATCGGGCAGTAACTTTCGTAAAATGTGTCCTCCCCGCTGTGACCGAACTGCTTTTCCATATTCAATACGGCAATGCTGATGTCTTCAAAGGTCTTGCGAACGTCCTCATTGGATTGCCAGTGTTTCGCGTGCTTAGTTTGATCCGTGATCTGTTTGCTGATTTGGAGAAATTGATGATGGGCGTCGTCCGCCAATTTAAAATTGTTGACATTAAAATTATCGACCAGTTTTCCCAGTTTAGTCAGATACGTTTTTGACTGTTTAAAATTGTCTTCAGCCAGTGCAGTCTGGGCGTTGAGATAACTATCATAAAGTGGTGACAGGGCTTCCCGGAATTCCACCGGAACATCCACAACCAGTTTCACCATTTCCCGTATTGTGGATTTTGGGACGGCACCGCTGTGTCCTTCATGACCGGTGTTGCTGACGCCGCCTTCCGGGCTCATCATACTGGGTTTGGCGGCGATTTGCATAGCACTGTCGATCTTGAAATTACCATTGGTGACGACTTCCTCACCTTCGGAAAGTCCTTCTTCCACGATGTAAAAATCGCCCGACCGGGCACTGATGCGGATTTCCCGGCTTTCGTAAGTAGGTTCTTCAGTATTCGGAACTTTGACATAAACGAGTGTGCGCTTGCCGGTTTTCAATACGGCACTGGCAGGCACAAGCAGCGGCAGTTGTTTGCTCGACGGTTGCCGGACGATGCCCAGTTCCTCGGCTTTGACCAGAGGCATACCGCAGATGTCACAGGTGCCGGGATGATTCTTGACGATTTCCGGATGCATGGGTGATATCCATTTGCCGGCGAGTTGTGGATTAATGGAGTTTCCTTCGGCATCAAGACTGGCATGTACTGTTCCACGCAAAAACATACCGGGTTTCAGTTTTCCATCGGGATTAGGCAGATTGATACGTACCGATACCGTCCTGGTTTTCGGATCAAGGATTGGGTTGATGAAAGAAATTTTACCTTTAAACATTTCACCCGGCAGGGCTTCAATTTCAAAGTTGACGGTCTGGGCATATCGCAACCAGAATAGATCGGATTCATAGGCATCCAGCATTACCCATATCCGGTTTAAATCTGCAATTATGTAAATCTCCATACCGGTATTAACATACATACCTTCAACGGCATGTTTATGGGTGACAATACCCGATAACGGGCTGTAAATGGTTATAATCTCCGACGCCTCGCGCTTCTTTTCAATTGCTTGAATCTGGATATCGCCAAGGCCCAGCAATCGTAGTTTTTCTCTGGCGGCTTCAAGATTATTACGACTGTTTGATATTACTGTTGATGACTGATTGGTTTGACGTTCAATTGCCAGTTTAGCCTGTAAAAGTTCTTCCTGGGCAGAAAACAGTTCGGGACTGTAAATATCAACAAGATGTTCACCTTTTTTTACCGGCATTCCGGCATAATCGGCATAGAGCCTTTCCAGCCGTCCGGACATCCAGGCGGTGATAGTCTTAACGCGAGTTTCATCATAGGTTATTTTCCCTGATAAGCGTAATTCTTTATGTGCAGGACTCCGTTTTACAGCGCTCGTCTGGATCTCAGCTAGTTGCCTGGCGGTTTCCGACATCTGTAGTTGACGGGGATGATCAACATCAGCATTTGTTTTAAGAGGGATTAAATCCATAAAACAGATCGGGCATTTTCCGGGTTCCGGTAATTTAATCTGGGGATGCATCGAACAGGTCCACCACTCAGCTTCATTGGTATGAGTATGTTCGGAAGCTGTACTTGCGGCGTATTCTATCGGTTTATGTTTGAAATTATACCCTGCCAGAAATGCAAGAAATATTATGATCGAGATTATAACAATTTTAGATGATGGTTTTGATATATAAGATTTCATGATGTTCGGTAAAATTTTAATAAACTTTTCCATTTGATCCTCCGGTTAGTTGATAGAGTTGGGCCTTCATTTTTTGGTGTTGAACTATGATCGATTCATATTCAAGCAGAAGTTGTAAGTACCGGCGTTGTGCGTCTGTTAAAGCATAGAAATCGCTGTTTCCGCTGATGTATTCCTTTTCAGTGGTATGCAGATAATCCAGGCTCATCGGGATCAGATCAGTTTGATAACGGATGGCTTTCTTATAACTATCATCAAGCTTATAAAGAACCCAGGTGAGTTCTGCATTAAGATTATTCGACAGGTTTTGGTATTCAAGTGCTGATTTTTTATTTAGATTTCTGGCAGCGCTTACCTCATGACGCTGCTTTTTTATCCAGAGAGGAACATTTATTGAAACCATAAACGCTAACGGATCTTTGCCGCTATACTTAACAGGGCTGTCCCCGGAAGTATATTTTTCACCGGTTAGGATCCAATCAAAGCCCAACCCGAAATCGGGGTAATAACCCAATTTCGATTGTTGCAGATTTGCTGATGCCATTGATTTTTGTTCTCGTAGTTGCTGTACTAATGGGTTTTGAGTAACGATGATAGAGTCCAAATATTCTCTGGATAGTAAAACTGGCGTCACGGTCAGCGATTCCGGCAGCTGGATATTGGTCTGCGTATCGGCATTAAGAAGAGATTGAAACGTGCTGATCAGCGGTGATTGTCGGGTTTTCAATGAACGCAATTCTTCCTCAAGTTTTATGCGTTCAATCTGGACCTGGATGAGGTCGGTATAGGAACGGGATGCTGTTTTATAGCGGGTCTGTACCAGGTTTTCCCATTGTTTGACCAGTTCCAACTGATTTTCTGTAATGGAAATCGACTGTTGCAAGAAGTAATAGTCATAATACGTGTTGTGCAAGTTGGTACGGAGTTCATAGATCTGAGTGCGAAGTTTTTGATATTCAACACTTGCCTGAAGAGATTGAATATTTTTTTTGACACTCAATTTTTTCAACCAGGGAATAGGTTGTGAGAAACTGATTTTATATTCTTGCGGACCAACGGCTGTTTCAACAGAGGTAAGGAAATATCCGAGGGAAATCGTGGGATTTGGTATTCTGGTTGAGGTTTTAACCCTGTCCCTGGCCGCCTGCCAATGGTGATATGCTGCCTGAATAGACGGATTTTGCTTGATAGCATACTGCTCATAAGATTCCAGAAACGGATTATCGGATTTTATATATTGAATTCGTTCCAACGAGAGAGGGAGAGCCGTATTATCCGCCTTCCCGAATGCGGCTGTAAGGCGGTAACCGGTTACTATGATCAGAATGAATAAAAATTTTATTGATGTTGTAGTTGTTAATCCTTTCATGAAATTTTCCCTTTCGTTGTCTTGTTATAATAGTCTGTTACTGATCGTTTATATCACTAATAGATTAGACCTGAAAGAACAGGGAAAAATTCTATATACGCAGAGGACTATTTATCTGAATATTCGGTGGAGGGTTATATACATTTTTAATGAAAGTTGAATAAGGGACAGCAGTACAGTAATCAATGTCGGGTTCTGTAGTCAACGTTTGAGAAAGTTGATAAGTGGAATTGTTGGTTGAAAGAATAGAAACGGTTGGTAAGACAATTATAATCTCAATACTGCATCCATCGGGAGTCTGCTCGCAACTGTTTTCTTCGACTGACAGGCAGCAACAGCATTCCGACCCGCAACATTGTTGGTCACAGGAATTCAGATGGTAATATGCCACACCATTCGTACAAGTGATCAACAATATCATGATTATATATATTAAGCGTCTGAACATTCTACTTATTTGAGGATGCTAAACTATAGACGTTACATCCTAATTCTTCTTTTGTTTTTGGTGATAATCCTTTATCGCAGCTTCCAGGGCTTCTTCAGCAAGGTTTGAACAATGCATTTTTACGGGCGGCAAGCCATCCAAAGCCTCGGCAACGACTTTGTTGGTAATCTGCCGGGCTTCATCGATTGTTTTACCTATTACGAGCTCAGTCGCCATCGAACTGGTGGCAATAGCGGCGCCACACCCGAAAGTTTTAAATTTGGCGTCGACAATTACGTTATCTTTTACTTTAATATACATCTCCATGACATCACCGCACATTGGATTTCCCACATGTCCGACTCCATCGGGATTTTCAATTTCACCCACATTGCGCGGATTTCTGAAATGATCCATCACTTTTTCGCTATACGGTTCCATTATTTCAGTTCCTTATTTTTTATAAAGTGGCGACATGGCGCGCAATTTTTTAACTATTCCCGGTAGCGCTTCGACAACATAATCCAGCTCGTCTTTAGTTGTTTGTTTTCCTAATGAGAACCGCACAGAACCGTGGGCAAATTCGTGAGTCAGCCCAATCGAGAGCAGTACGTGACTGGGTTCCAGACTGGATGAGCTGCAGGCAGAACCGGTTGAGGCGGCGATTCTTTCTATGTCCAGATTCAGCAGGATTGATTCGCCTTCGATGCCCTCAAAGGAAATATTGACGTTATTGGGTAATCGGAGGGAGGGGTGTCCATTCAGACGGGCGTCATCGATATTATCCAAAATTGCGCGAATGAATTCATCACGTAATTTGGTTTGCCGGATAGCTTCACTTTTCATGACTTTTCCGGCGATCTCAACCGCTTTTCCCAACCCAATAATGCCGGGCACGTTTTCGGTAGAAGCCCGTCGCCGCCGCTCCTGGTCGCCGCCGTGGATCAGAGGTGTGATTTTAATTCCTTTTCGAATATATAATGCGCCGACGCCTTTTGGGCCGTAAAATTTATGACCGGAAATACTGAGTATGTCAACATTCAGGTTATCGACATTTACGGGTATATGACCGAAGGTCTGGACAGCGTCGGTATGGAATGTGATGCCGTTTTTTCGGGCGATTTCACCAATCTGCCTTATCGGTTGAATCGTGCCGATTTCATTATTGGCATGCATGACCGTAATTAAAATTGTCTGCGGAGTGATTGCTTTTTCCAATTCGTCCAATTTCACAATTCCGTCCTGATCGATCGGTAGATAAGTGACTGTAAATCCATTCTTTTCCAAAAACTTACATGTATATAAGACTGCATGATGTTCGATTGAAGATGTGATGATATGATTGCCTTTTTGTTGTTTGGCGAGGGCGACGCCTTTGATGGCAAAATTGTCGCATTCGCTGCCGCTGCTGGTAAAGACGATTTCTTTTGGATTCGCACCCAATGCGTTTGCGACTATTTCACGGGCATTTTCGATGGCGTTTTTTGAGACACGGCTCATTGAATAAATGCTTGAGGGGTTTCCGTAGTGTTCGTGAAAATAGGGAAGCATGGCTTCCAATACTTCCGGATCAGTTGCCGTCGTAGCGGCATGATCGAGGTAAATCATTTTCATTGAAGTTCCTCATAGTGGGTTTTATTGTAATATTTATCGACCAAATCCTGGAGCGTAAAACCGGCTAAGGTTGTTGAAATTGTTTCCTCCAGTTTCGTCCAGATATCTCTGGTGATACAAAATCTCGACCGGTTGCATACCTCCGGGGATTCAACGCATTCAGATGGGTATAGATGCCCTTCGAGAACACGGATAATATCTTTCAGAGTGATATCCGTTGGCGCTTTGGCTAATGAGTATCCACCTCGCGCTCCCCTTGTGGAGTAGACTAAGCGGGCAGTTTTTAAAGGTGGCACGAGATGCTCAAGGTACCGCACGGAAAGATCTTCTTTTTCAGCGATTTCTTTCAGTAACATGGGACCGTTGCCATAGTTCAGCGCCAGCTGAAACATCAGCCGCGCTCCATATTTTCCTTTTGTCGAAATTCGTAACATCTTTGTGTTTTTTATAAGTTTTATATCAAACCTTAGTATTCCTACTAAACTGGTAGGAATTTAAAATAAATAAATATCTCTGTCAAGAAAATTGCTAATATTTATAAAAATAGTTGGAATATTTGAAAATTGAGAAGGGATTGATTATCTAAAATAATTGGGTGAGAACTTTCAGAATTATCTCAGACACAAATTTATTTCCTTTGTCGTTCAGGTGGACGCCATCATAAGTAAGAATGCCTTTGTCCAGATTATCAGGATTATGGGTTTTTAGATAATTTTGGAATTCTTTTCGCAGATCGACTAAATAAAGTTTTTCTTCCTTAGCGACTTTTTTACAGATAGCTGTATATTCATCAAGCTGCGTATCTAATTGATTTGTACCGGCTTGTTGTTCACCCACGACTGATAGAGTGCAGAGAATAATTTTAGAATCTATTTCTTTTAACTGCTGAATGATGCACTGTAATCCGTTTTCAAATTCATCTTCTGGTGTTCCGGATTGACCGGGGAGAATAGAGTGCCATACATCGTTAATACCGATATAAATTATAACAACCATAGGACGTTTCGAGAGAACATCTTCCTGCAAACGTGCCTCCAGATCGGGAACTTTGTTGCCACTGACACCAGCTCCGATGACCTTGATATTTCTACCTGAACAGGTTTTTTTAAGTGAATTAGCGATTAATGTAACATAGCCATTTGGTTCTACACCGAGTTCGGTAATGGAATCGCCAAAGAAAATAACTTGTTCATGTCGTGCAGGAGAGCAATTTGAAAAAATAAATAACAACATAGTGACTAAGCATACAAAAATTTTTCGATTAGTTGACTGATTCATATTCACGTGTCTATATCATAAAGAATATGTTTGCCATTCTCTTTTTAAAAGCCCCATCACCAGAAAATCACAATATTTCCCGTGGTGATACATTGCTTCTCGTAGGACACCTTCTTTTACGAAACCGATTTTTTCATATATCTTAATCGCTGCTAAATTTCCGGAAAAAACATGTAACTGAATACGATTAAGATTTAATGTATTAAATCCGTAGTCGATCATTAATTGCGTCGCCTCTGTGCCATATCCTTTGGACCATACGGTTTTATCCATTAGCGCCAGATAGAATATTGCCGACCGACTGATATAGTCGATTCTGAAAAATGCGGTTTGTCCGATAGTTGCTCCACCAGGTTTTTCAGCAATGGATAGAACAATCGTATCTCTTGATTTGATCTGAGATTCGATTCGTTCTTTTATATGATCTATGTTTACCGGATATGCCAGGAAGAGAGTTTCACGGATATCAGGATCATTTTCACTTTTATAAAAAAGAAGGGTGTCTCTGGAATCAAATGGTCTTAAAACAATTTTGTTTCCGATAATAAATTGTGGTTGATCCATCAATAAAGTGTATTATTAAAAATTTTGAAGAGATAAAGAGACCTGATTATTTAAAAACCAATTATATAGCATTGAGTATGCGAATTGAAAATTCAGTTTAGATATTGCAATCCCAAACATTAAATAGAATGACATAAAAAACAAGAATACCCAGAAGGATATATAATCCTGTTCTTAACACCCTGTGTTATTCTGAAAGATTTTTTTCTTCTTCTATGATGACTTGCCATGTATAATCCCTGTTTTTATTAACCATACCCTACTGATAATCTAATTATTCTTTTGAAATTGTTAAATAAAATTTTTCTCTTTTTGCTAAATGGTTGGAAACAACGGTCCAGATATATATCCAAAATACGGCAAATAACACTCCAATCAGTATTCCGAAAAATACATCAAATGGATAATGAACTCCAACGTATACGCGACTGTAAGAAATTAGTAAGGCTATTGACGCGAAAGCATATTTATATCTTCTGAAGAAATACAGTAATATCATCATTGCGCCGGTTACGTTTGCGGCGTGATTGGATGGGAATCCATATTTTCCGCCTTTTTTTACCAATAAGCGAACGTCTTCCAATGATCTCGATGGGCGTATTCGTTTAAAAGTTGGTTTTAATACTCTGGCACATATCGGATCGGTGGCAGATACTGTAAGGAAAATAAGCAATGCCGCAATTCTTGCTTTTTTGCCGCCGAGTATCAGCATACCGCCCCAGATTAAAAGGATTGGGATTGCCCAATTCCACTGGTTGGTAATAAACGGCATCATCCAGTCAAAAAACGGATTTGCCATCTTATGGTTAACAATATAGAAGAGAACCCTGTCGATATGTATAAGACCAATAATCATCGTTTTACTTTACCAAAGATAGAGTATTATGAGAAGAATCTCAAATGTTAATTTTTTAAAATGTTTTTCTGTCAAGTGAATATTGGAAAGCTATTCAAATAGCTTTAAATTTGAATGCGAATTGTGATGATTAAGGGAAAATTTATGAATTTAATAACAGTCTTAAAATCCAAACTCCACCGGGCAACGGTTACCGAAACAGAACTGGATTACGAAGGCAGCATAGCCGTTGACAGGGACCTTATTGAGGCTGTCGGTCTGCATGTTTATGAAAAAGTTCAGGTTTTAAACCTGAACAACGGAGCGCGCTTTGAAACTTATGTAATAGAAGGTAAGCGAGGTAAGCGGGATATTTGTATTAAGGGAGCAGCGGCACGGTTGGCTCATAAAGGCGACATCGTTATCATTATTGCTTATACTCATATACCTGAATCAGAGGTGGCCTCCTGGAAACCCACCATTATCACACTTGATCCGGATAATAATCCCATATAGCGCAACTCATTATCTTACAAAATTTGTTTGTCCCCCCATTTTAGTGATTAATTTAAAAATATTACTAAATTAAAGGCTAAGTATAAGCTCATGGATTTATGTAAAAACAATTGGAGTAATCGGAATAATGAATGGAAATATTTTCTTCTCTTTAAGGGAGCAAAGGTGAGTAGCAGGGAGTAAAAACAGCCGGCACTATGTCAATCGGATGAAATACTATATAAAAACAACATTTTTAACGTTACTCAGCCTGATCCTGTTGCTGTTTGTCCTTTTTGTAGACACAACTTTCTATCACGTTCCTTCGTTTATTAAAATATATCGGTTCGAACGGGAACTCGCCATAATCATTGCTTTTCTGGTTTTATTCCCTGTAATAAAATCGATCTTTACAAGGATAAAATTAGGAGTTAAACAAACCTTACTGTTTATCTGGGGATCTATCATTTCACTTTTTCTTATTAATCTAGTACCACAGCTATTCTTGAAAAGCTATTTAGTTTTGTGGGATAACAATCCTTTTCTTGCAGAATACCCGCTTATCTGGAATGTCGTATCGGGATTTTGTACACTCTTTACGATATCCATACTAATTCTAATCCTATTATCGATTAAGGAATTATTGAATTATAGACCCAGTAAGTTTTCGAATTTTGAGATGAGCTGTCTGATCTGGTTGTTTCTAATATTTTCATTAATGTTAAATTTTATTGAAGATCGCTACTCTTTTGAACAGATCATGATTTTGCAAAGCGGTTTTTCATCGATAATTTGGATCTTCGGTGGATTAACGGTCATTGTAACGCTATTGATCAGCTATCATAAACCCTGGATTGACATCTTAAATAAAAAAGAAAAATACCTGGGATTTATTCTGTGCATTGTTGTATTGCCAATTGGAATTTATCTGATTATGTCCCACTTGCTGCTTCCAGTTTATGCATTTAGCACAACGGTTAGAGGGTTTGCTTTATCGTCTTTTGCTTTCATAAATGTTTATATGATCGTGTCGTTTTTGGGGCTGTTGTTTCGGTTGCCGACCGCGTCGCTTTATGATCGGGCCAGCCAGGAAATATTGGCGATATCCAAAATCAGTCAGATGATAAGTTTGAAGGAAAATAGCAGCCAGGTATTTGATTCTGTCGTTGAATATGTATGCTTGTTGACGGAATCGGACGCATGTTGGTTAATGCTTCAGGATGAAGAATTGGAAAATTTGCCAATAGTGTCGTCGGTTCATTTATCAGATATTGACCGCTCGACACTTGAACGGCCAGAAGGTTGTTGCCTCGGGAATTGGGTCGCTGATACAAAGAAGCCGGCGCTGGTACATAATGTTTCAACCGATGCAAGAACCGTTCACTTGAAAATGTTGGATGTAAAATGGAAATCCATTTTAGCCGTACCACTTTTCCGTGACGACTCGGTAGTTGGCATTCTGTATTCTGCTAAAAAAACAAGTTATGCTTATAATGAAAAAGATCTAAATACGTTGAAGTCTTTTGGTATTCAGATCAATATTGCTTTGGGGAGCTCAGATATGAGCGGCTCTGCAAAAGTTATAGATGCAGATAGAATTATGAGTAAACCATCCGTTCAAATACTCAACAATGAGAAAATAGAGTTAGCCGTATCTGTAATAAATAGCGCCAGTACAGGTCTTACTATCGGATTTGTGCCTGTTTCTTCCAAAGAAATCTGTTTCTATTCAGTTTGTTTAACCGAATCAGGACAGGATTCGGGGTTGGAACTCAGGGGAATATTGAGAACACTTTTTACTCTTGAATCTGATTTAAATAAAGTTTTTATAAAAACAATTGATATACTATGTGATAGCAAACGAATAAAAGATTTACTTCTTAATTTGTTTTTATTCGATGAACAACTATCGGAAATACGAGGTGTTTCTAATTTTCCGTTGGCGGTTATGTGTTTTAAGCACAGCTCACAAACCACAATATCAAGTACGACTATAATGCTCGAAAATAAACCTGATATCGAATTCAATTTACATACATGTAACTTTCCAGTAAAATCGGAAGATAGGATTTTAATTATACGGGATCAAGAACCTGGGAAAGTAAAATTTAAAGAACTAATTACTACTCTGGATTCGACTTCTGTATCTCAAATATTGGAAATGGTTTATAAAAAAATAGATCCTGACTCTCTGTTTGAAAATCAACAGATATCAGGAATAATAAGTGCTATAAAAGTTAAGTAGTCGTCCCAGAAAAACTCATTTCAAGTAGTTATTAAAAGATCGATCTCCGCTCTATATGTTAAAAGCACTTTTCTATAGATTATTTCTACCAAAGAACGAATATAATATTTGGACAAAAAGAAAATTGCGAGCAATTTTCTCAAATTAAATCCACAACCACATAAAAGAGCATTGATCTGGTCATCTTCCTGACCCTTCAGATAGTTTCTTCCCATTCTGTTATCTGTTTTCAGATGTCCGAATATCGGCTCAATGGCTGCTCGTCGCTTAATCCACATTCGGGCTTGTTGAGTCAATTTCTTTATGGTACGATAATTGACAATCTGAATCTTTGCGTTTCCTTGATAATTGTGACGCCTAAAACCTAAATCCACATTTACTTGCTTTGTATCCCAACCGACAAAAGATTTTACGTCGTCCAAAGTCTCCTGTAAAGTATGCCCATCATAAGGATTTCCATGAAATGCACCTATTCCAACAATCCAATTATCTCTGGAGGTAGTTGCCATTCCAACCTTGCACCCGAATTCATAACGCTTATGCACTTTGCCCCTGGAAATACATTCTACCTCAAGTGCATGCACACTGTAAAGTTTGTTTTTACTATTCCGTTTCTGTGATAATAATTTCTCAACTCCTGATTCCCCGATCCGTTGACGCTAACGGGTCATACTACTCGGATCAATCGGAAAATGATGCTGGAAATAATCATATCCGGGAACAAGATTCGCAACACCTGCCATCCCCGGTCGCATCCGCAGTCGGGATGATGATACTGACTAGCGGTTTGCGGTCGGGATCGTCCCGGTGAATCTTGATCTAGCCTTTGGATTCACCATTGAGGTATTTGGCAAAGGGACGGTTGATGTTGCCGGTGAGAGTCTTGTAGATCATAGGAAGTCGGTTTTTAGTATTTCGGCTATTTTTCCGCTGGCATTTCCGTCACCGAAAACCTCATCTTGATTGTAATCGAATGACCGGAGTCCCCGCAGCTTTTTCGGTATTAATTCAAAATTATTCCCGATCAGATGTGCCCAGCCGTTTTCAACTAACTCTACCCACTCAGTCTCTCCGCGAATTACCAGACAGGGAACCCGCGCAAAAAAGGCTTCTTTTTGCACGCCACCGGAATCAGTGATTATCGCCCGGGCATGTTTTTCTAGCACAATCATCTCTTGATATAAAACAGGTTCAATAAGTTTCAGGTTATTGGAATTGACCGCAATATTGAATTTCCTCATTAGGTTTCGTGTACGTGGATGAATAGGGAGTAAGATAAGTTCGTTTAAGTTCTCTAAAGTACTGATAAGTGTTTTTAGGATAGTGGGATTATCAGTGTTTTGTGGACGATGTATGGTTACCAGGATAAATTCATTGGAATCCAGTTGAAATTTTTTGAGAACTTCGTCTGCTTTGATTTGATTGAGATTAAACAGAAATGAATCGAACATGACGTCACCAACATTATAGACACCGTCGGTCTGACCTTCTTTAGATAAATTATTAACTGCGGTTTGCGTCGGGACAAACAGATATTTCGATAATTTATCCGAGACGATGCGGTTAATTTCCTCGGGCATTTTGCGGTTAAAACTACGCAGACCGGCTTCCACATGAGCTACAGGTATATGCAGTTTTGAAGCTGCCAGTGCGCTGGCAATTGTTGAATTTGTATCACCGTAAATCAACACAATGTCCGGTTTCAGGTCAATCAGGATTTTTTCGATTGCTATCAACATTTTTGCGGTCTGTTCACCATGATTTGCAGAGCCGACACCCAGATTGTAGTCGGGTTCGGGAATTGATAATTCTCGGAAAAATGATTCTGACATATTTTTATCGTAGTGTTGACCAGTATGAATGATTATTTCATTGAAATATTTACGCAATTTTCGTGAAACCGGAGCGCATTTGATAAATTGCGGTCGGGCTCCGACGATGGTGGCAATTTCAGGCATTAGACGGACTTCAAATTCTTCGAATCATAATAAACATCATAAAAAACAGTATAAACATATTGGTATTTTTATAGGCTTTTGAATATCTTTTCAATAGCATAAAGAGGTATGTTTCTAATTTTACCATCGAATGAAAAGTTTTTCATTGAAGCTTTTATCCCCATTGGAAAGGAACATTTCGGAATACTTTTAAAAGGTTTGGGATTTGAATTTTACGACTGTATTTATTAAAGTCGAAAATATAAGTATTGAGTCCACTAAAAAAATTAGATATTAACACAATGAATATTTTTTACTAAAACCGACAATATTCCAACAATCTCTCAAAAAGTATCTGATTTTACCGGCAAATAGATGGTATGACAAGGCGGATTTAAATCGATGAGTGAAGTTTCGATATGTATATATCGGTTGAGAAAAGGATTTACGAATTGCGCGAATCAGATTTTTTCTCGGAATCATATTAAATTTCTATAATGTGATTTTAAACTGGTATGGTGATGTCTCACTTCCAACAATCATTGTATTTTCACCTTTATTAAGAATGGCTTTATAATTGGATATATTGCCTCCAATATTTTTTTCGTTTACAATAGTACCGAGACTGCTGCCCCTGTCCAGTACATAGAATTGATTACCGTAAAAGTTTATAGACAGGTGATTTTTAGAAACATTATAGGGCATTTTATCTTCGATAAACATATCATTATTGACAAATATTGCATCGTAACTTTGGGAGCTTTCCCTGCCAATCTTAAACGGGAATTTTTTAATTATGCGTTCTTTGTTGTTTAATAATTTTTTAGCTTCACCAGTGATTCCTGAAATTCTAACGACTTTTACTGAAGTATCCTCGGTTACCGTATCGGATATTCCGGTTTTATTTTCTAATCGAACAACCAAATCGTTAGTCTGGCGCAATCTTTCAAAAAATGCACGTAAAATGGGGATTATAAAGGATTTTTTTACATCGACCAAACCCATAAAATCTTCCCGGGAAATTTCGTCGACGATAACCAGGCTTTTTGCAATAATTGTTGCTGAACGAGGTTTGTCTTCAATCAATCCCATTTCACCGAAGATTTCCTGTGCTTCAAGAGTCGCTAGGAGAATATCTTCAACATTAGTTTTTTTACGAACTTCAACGCTGCCCTGCTTAAGAATAAATGCCGAATCGCCAAATGTTCCTTCTTTTATGATGATCTCGCCAGAATTGTATTGCATCTCTTTCATTGAATCGCTCCTTTTTGATTCGATTAAATATAATAAAAATTATGATTAAGTTAAATGATTATGACGCTCCCTGAAAAATACACATCTTTTTTCTAAGTAATTGATATATAATGATTTTATTTAAAAATGAGGATAAAATAGTATTGTCTTCGATGTTCAATAACACGTATTTTATAATCTGTCATAGCGATCCATTTGGGATGTTCCTTACCCAAGATTCACTATTTCCGGGAACAAAAGATAAAATCAAGTAGATACTGTTATTTGCGCTCTATATGTTATTGATGTTCTGTGTGGCGTATCTGCTGACAAATTGAGTCTGTCTTTACCCGGAGATGATAAAACCGATCAGTGCACCCCAGATAATGCTGATATATGGATTGCTGGTTAGAGGGCAAGCGCCTGTACGGCAACCGATGAATTTATAACAGGCAAAGCCCAATGCTCCGCTGATAACAGTTGCAATGATTCTTGCTGCCAATTTATGCTCCTTAATGAAGGTTTTAATGCTGTGTTCTTTTTATACATCGATCATAGTTTCTCTTATTATGCGGTGCAGGATTACAATATTATTTCAAACTTCATCCACTCAGATACATATAGATGAATTCGGTTACAGGAAATTTCAATTAAAAACTGTGTATATGATTAAGACATTCGTCTTGAGTTAAGTTTTAAATCCTTTTGCAATATTCACTCTTGCCGTACAGCCATCGATCCGTTCATAATCACCCACATGCGGATCAAAGCGATAGTCTTTTTGCCATTCTTTGTAATTGATGACAATCTCTTTAATCGCAAAGGCGATCAGGTCTACTTCCTTATCGGTCAGAGTAGGGTGGAGGGAGACGCGCACCCAGCCGGGCTTGATGCTAAGGTCGCCGTGGTCAATCTTTTCCGTGATCTCTCTGGATTTTTCTTCGTTGATATGCAACAGCACATGCCCGTAGGTGCCGGCACAGAGGCAGCCGCCGCGGGTCTGGATACCGTATCGGTCGTTCAACAGACGCACAAAAAGATTATGATGGATGTTGAGGGAATAAAATGAGATAAACCCGATGCGATTGCGGTTCTGTTTTTCAAGGATTTCAATCCTGTCAATGCGCTCCAGCTGATCCAGGAAACGGATGGTTTGCCGGTGTTCCCGTTCCATTAGCTTGTCTACGCCCATTTCTTCCTTGAGCAGAATTGCGAGTGAGGCTTTGATCGCCTGCAGGAAGCCGGGAGTTCCGCCGTTCTCACGAACCTCGATATCATTGAAAAAGCGATGCTTGTGCCAGGGAGTAGTCCAGGCGACTGTCCCTCCGCCGGGATGATCGGGGACAGAGCAATCGTAGAGTTTTTTATTAAAAATAATGACGCCCGATGCACCCGGTCCGCCTAAGAATTTATGCGGTGAGAAAAAGATGGCGTCCAGTCGCTGCTCTCTATTTTTAGGATGCATGTTAATTGATACGTATGGCGCCGAAGCGGAAAAGTCCACAAAGCACAGCCTGTTGTATTCGTGCATGATTTCCGCCATGTCGTGATAAGGCGTGATGATGCCGGTGACGTTGGAACAGGTGGTAAAAGACCCGATGATCAGATTCCGTTCTTTGTTCATTTCAAGAATATCCCGCAGATGGTCAAGATTTGGCGTGCCGTCGGATTTTTTGCAGAGGATAGCAATATCGACACAACATTCTTCCCAGGTGGTCTGGTTGGAATGATGCTCCATATGAGTGACGATCACCAGCGGACGTTCTTTCTCACACATAGTTATTTTGTCTTTGTATTTTTCCGGTATTCGCAGACCGAGGATGCGCTGGAATTTATTTATCACCGCCGTCATGCCAAACCCCGCAAAGAGCAGGACATCGACTTCTGATGCATTGACGTGTCGTTTGATAATGTCATGAGCCTGATGATAGGCGGAGGTCATGATTGTGCCTGTGAGAGTGCTTTCCGTATGGGTGTTGGCGACATAAGGGCCCAGTTTGCGGGAGATGTAGTCCTCAATTGGTTTATACAATCTGCCGCTGGCTGCCCAATCGGCATAAATGATTGGTTTTTTGCCCGAAGGGAATTGATGTTTAAAACCGTAGCCGACGACATTCTGACGGAATTTTTGAAAATATTTTTCAAGAGAAGTTGATGATGTCATAATTTAACGCGTGTTTAATCTGTTCTTAATTATTCTGTCAGTAGAAAATATAAGAAATCCTTTGCATTTGAGTTACAGATTTTTCATGTATTTTAAAGTAAAATCCTTGAAATTTAAGTTGCTGGTCTGAAAGAAGACTTTTTATGAAACGAAATAGCCATCAACAGATTAAGACTGAAAGATGTTACCGGGTAATGACAGCCTATCAATCCGTATATCCCGTTCCGCTCGTTTTGCGAGTAGGAGATAATAGAAAAATAGAGTTGAAAAAAATATTTTCACTGCTTTTTAGGAAATTTTCTTTACTCTGCGCGCCACTAATTTTCTGATCTTTTTGTAACTCGGCGGCGGACCGGTACGTACCAGCTTGTCATTAATATAAAAAGCATCGCTGATACCCCATTCACACACGACCTCTTTATCAAAAGTATTGATCTCCCGAAATTCGACTTTGTCTGGAAACTCTTCAGCAATACACTTTGCCCGTTCGTAAGTCAGATTCTGCGCCGGACACCAACCATTTTTAAAAAGGGTCAAAACTACTTTATCGGAATTCAATCCCAAATCCATATCCTTTTTTGGCTTGATCCATGACGGCGGCAGAGCATCATCGGTAAAGGGTTTCCAGAGCAATACCTGACCGCCCATATTTTCGACTTTTTTGTAGCCATGTTTTTTGAACCACGAGGCTTTCATCCAGAAGGGGAGGGCGACACCCCAGGCAGCCAGACCTTTGGCGCCGAGCTGTTTGATGTCTTCTTCGGCGGCTTTCAGCAATGCTTTTCCCATACCCTGTTTTTGAAAGTTGCCGCGACCTTTTTTATAACCATGAACCCAGATGCAATTGATGAAATACAGATCTTTGCCCTCGACAAAGGAATATTCGATCGGCAGGTAATGGATCATTCCACCGAGAATACCGTCATCGTCAGCGGCAAATTTTATACGAAGTCCTTTATCTTTCATCTTGTTGTACCAGATTTCCTTATGATTACCGGCTTCTTTTATTTCATCCGACCAGTCTTCGAGACACATAAAGTACAAATGCCTGTTTTCATCGTTTAAATTGATGATTTGCATGGTAATTCCCTCCGAAGATATGTTTACTTTTCATTGTTCAATATATCACAAAATAATAAATATGGCAATATTTTGGTGATGGTTTCGAAATAAATGGAAGATTATTGATGTGATGGAAATAAAAAAGCTTCCATTATCGGAGATAACTTTGTAGCGGTGCAGGGACTCGAACCCCGGACACGCGGATTATGATTCCGCTGCTCTAACCAACTGAGCTACACCGCCATTCAATAAGCGGCGAAATTTAATAATTCCGATTATTGGAAACAATAAATAATTCTGACTCAATCTTCCGGCTTCTCCCGCCGCGGGGGGATACGCCGGACAAGTAACTTCAGCCTTAACCTTCCTGATGATTTTCCGGTTGCAATTTCCCGCCACTTTGACCAAATTCACTCCCAATGTTGAAAGCAAGTAGATAAGGAGAATCCATGAAATCTGTTTTGAAACTGAATAAAGTTACCGTCGTTTTGCTAATGGTATGCCTGGGCGCATTTCTGTTTGCCGGGGAAACCGATAAACCCGACTGGGAAGGTGGCGTGCCTGAAGGATGTACAACAATTACCGTGGGTTGTAAAGCAACTGTCGACGGATCAGTGATCACTTCCCACACCTGTGACAGCCATCGGACACGATCGTGGTTGGACATTACACCTGCGAAAAAACATAAAAAGGGGTCGAAGGCAACTATAGTGAAACGAGCGCCCTATGATTCTCTGGCAATGCCGACCTATAAACATGATGTTGTTGGTAAAATACCCCAGGAGGAACGTACCTACGGATTCATTAACACCGCTTACCCCTGCATGAATGAAAAACAGCTGGCGGTTGGTGAATCCACATTCGGCGGTCGGAAGTCCCTGCACGAACCCGACAAGAATCTGATCGATTGCCAACAATTAGTGCGTCTGATGTTGGAAAGATGCAGCACAGCCCGGGAAGCAATTCAGATGTCGGGTGATCTGTTGAAGAAATATGGCTGGAGCGATGAGGGTGAATGCCTGACCATTGCCGACACTAAAGAGGTCTGGCATTTTGAAGTAGTTGGTCAGGGCAAGGGAAATAAAGGCGCTATATGGGTTGCTCAGCGGGTTCCCGATGATCATATTGCCGTCAATGCCAATGGCAGCCGTATCAGGGAAATCGATCTGAATAATCCCGACTATTTCATGGCTTCAGATAATATATTTCAAGTGGCGCAAGACAGCGGCTGGTGGAATCCCAAGAACGGTCATTTTGAATTTTGCTATGCCTATGCTCCGGAAAGCCGGGTTTCTTATGCTGCGCGTCGCCGGGAATGGCGTGTGTTTGACCTGGTAGCGCCGTCACTGGAATTACACCCGGATTCTGAAAATTATCCCTTTTCAGTAAAACCCGATACGTTGATAACCATGGAAAAAATGGTGGAACTTTTCCAGGACTGGTACCAGGGCACCGACTTTGATATCGTCAAAAATATTACCTGGAAAAATCCCAAAACCGGTGAGATAGAGATTTCACCATTGGCGAATCCCTGGATGCCTTATGATATGCTGCCGTTGTTCAAGATCAATGGCGGCTGGGGCTGGCGCGGCGAACGGCAGATCGCCCGCTGGTACACTATGTACGCTACAATTACTCAATCCCGCGACTGGCTGCCCGATGAAGTCGGCGGTGTCGTCTGGCTGGCATTTGATAATGTGGCTTCGTCGATTTATGTGCCGTTGTATTGCAGTATTAACGATGTGGCTAAACCCTATAAAACTCCCGGCAGACCGAACGGCTTTAACCGGGAATCCGCCTGGTGGGCATTCAACCGTGTGGGAACTCTGTCAGCGCAGCGCTGGGGTGACATGCACAAAGATGTCTGGAAAGTCTGGAAACCGATGCAGAAGGAACTCTTTGCCGAACAGGAAAAAGTGGAAACCGAAGCCCTGAAATTGCTAAAGAAGAATCCGGAAAAAGCCCGGCAATATCTAACCGATTACGGAATTGAATGGGGCAATAAGGTCGTAGCACGCGCCTGGAAATTAGGCGATGAGCTCTGGACGAAGTACGACGAGAAATGGTGATCCAGTAGCACAAGTTCTCAACTTATGCAAATTATAATCAAACAAGAATGTTTGATTTACATTTATTCGCCTCAACGCAGAACAATATGGTGAGAGTGTGAGATTTTATTATTCTTTTATACCGGTTCGGGCACATTCCAGAGAAATTTATCGGTCTCAAGGAAATGCTGAACCTGCTGAACTGACTGTTCGGCTTTACGCTCGACGGATTCTGTGGTATTAAACGCATTATGGGGAGTCATTATTACGTTTGAATACCGGGACAGTGTCTGAATAATTTTTAATTCTTCATTCTTAATTTTGGAATTCATTCGGAGTGCAGCGCCCAGTTCATCTTCAAAAGGATAAACGTCCATGGCAATACCGCCCAGTGTTCCATCATCCAGAAGTCGCTTGAGATCGGAAGGAGGTGACTGTTCGCCCCTGGCAACATTGATAAACAGGACGCCGGGTTTTCCCTTTTTCATCCGGTCATAATGAAAATAGCCGGTGTTTTCCGGCGTCAGGTTCATGGCGGAAACAATTATATTCGCATCCGGGAGCGCTTCATCGAAATCCACATAATCAACGTCGCTGTATTTACGAACAATATCGATTCCCCTGACGATCATGTCCAGTCCTCTGCCTATCTGCACAACCTCATAACCGATATTTCCAACCCCAACAACCAATAAGCTTTTTCCCCGGCTTTCCCGTCCGGTGAGACCGTCACGGTGGAAAGTTTTAAATTGTGCGGTTTGCTGTGGCAGTTTACGCCAGAGCGCCATCCACAAGAGTATTGCCTGTTCGGCGACAGCCCGGGCGCAATAAAGGGGCAGGTATCCGAACTGAACTGAAAGAGGTGATAGATGTTTTAGTGACTGGAAATAGTCAAAACCGGTGCTGCGGGTCAGTAATCCTGAAACCCGCGTAAGCCAGTTGTCCGGAATGATGGACTGAGTACGGGTGCTGATAATTTTCGCTGGTGGAATATTGTCACCGCTTTCCCGGATTGTTTTATCGGTATAGCCAGCCCTGATTGAAGAGGAAAGATAGGCGCTAATCAGTTCCCATTCTTCTTCAAATGCTTCATAGAAATAGAAATCGTATGGTAGTTTTTTTGGCATTATTTAAAAGTATTTTTCAGTGTCTAAATCAACGACTATGACAATAAGTTTTCCAAGCCATTCCGGAAGCGATCCAAACCTTCACGCAGGTTGTCCACGCTGTTCGCATAGGAAAAGCGAACATAATTTTCCATACCAAAGGCTGAACCCGGCACAATAGCGATATGAAAGTTTTCCAAGAGATAGTGACATAATTCCACCGTATTGGCGACGCCTTTTTTATTATTTTGTATATAGTATGAAACGTTTGGCATGGTATAAAAAGCGCCTTTGGGCATAGGGCATTTGATATTTTTAATCCGGTTCAATTTAGCGACGAGAAAATTCCGGCGTTTTTCAAATTCTTTTCTCATCTGTTCAATACTGCCGTCTTCTTCATTAAGCGCCACAACGGCTGCTTTCTGGGTGATAGATGTAACACAGGACGTCGTATGTCCCTGGATTCGAGCGGCGCATTTTATAATCTCACTGGGTCCTGTCGCATATCCAAGCCGCCAACCGGTCATGGCATAGGCTTTGGAAACGCCATTAATCACGATGGTATGTTCGCGGACATCATCGGATACCTGGGCAATGGAATAATGGCTTTCACCATCATAGATCAATTTTTCATAGATTTCATCGGAAATGATAAGAATATCGTGTTTCAGACATACTCCGGCGATATCTTTCAGTTCTTCTTTTGTATAAACAGCGCCGGTTGGGTTGTTGGGAGAATTAATGATCAGGGCTTTTGGGCTTGTCAGGGAATCGATTGCTTCATCAAGTTGATCGGCTGTGATCTTAAAACCGGTGCTTTCGTCGGTTGGCAGTAAAATCGGGAATGCATCGACCATTTCAACTTGTGATGTGTAACTCACCCAATATGGCGAGGGGATCAATACTTCATCTCTTGGGTCGCATATAGTCATCAGGATATTGATAATGGAAGCTTTGGCGCCCGGAGAAACCAGAATATCATCAGGATTGCAGGACAGCTTATTATCGCGTTTCAATTTAGCTGCGATGGCGCTCCGGAGTTCCGGAATCCCGGCTGCCGCTGTATATCGTGTAAAATTATCATCGATAGCCTGAATTGCGGCGTTTTTAATATATTCCGGTGTATTAAAATCCGGTTCACCGACGCCGAAATTAATCACGTCAATGCCTTTGGCTTTCATAGCGCAAGCCAGTGCGTTCATTGCAAGGGTTGGTGACGGCTTGATTGCTTTTGCCCTGTGCGAAATTCTGTACGACATATTAAATCTCCTGAAAAAAGTTAGGTCAATAAGATACAAATTCAATTATAAAATAGTATAGAGAAATCGATTATTTTAGCATTTCTTCGCCGGTGAAACTACGATAAAGAGTAAGTTGTTTTAAAATATCGTCATATTCATTGTTCTTATCCACAATGATTTCAGTGACAATTTCGCCAAGTCCCGGACCGACCATAAATCCCTGACCGCACATGCCGGTGATTAAAAATAAGTTGTCGATGTCCTTGGAATAACCGACAATTGGAAACCCGTCTGGAGTCATCGGATAAAGCCCCCGCCAGGTCCGGCGAACCCTGAGATTCCGCAGACGCGGATATAGCTGCGTCATGCGTTTAATCACCTGAGGTAGAAAAACCGATGTATTGTCACTGTCTGTTCCCGGAATTTTTGGATCAGGTGTGATGCAAAATACTACCTGTCCTTCGGCGTTTTGATAAAAGTAATAATTAGCAGAACCTTTTTCTGGACGAATGTCCACTACCATAGGTTCGAAAAATCGCTGGACCGGTTCAGTTATACCCGCTTCATGGGAATCGGGATAAACAGGTACATCTAATCCGAGCATATTGCCGACATCTCTTGAATAAGCTCCGGCGGCATCGACGATCAGTCCTGCAGAATAATGTCCTTTTGAAGTCTTTATATCAGTAATGATGTTATCTGAAACTGTAAAACCGGTTACTTCTTCATTGAAATGAAAATCGGCGCCGTTTTGCTTTGCAAGCATATAAAAAGCATCGATAACTTTCAAAGGCGATGCGGAACCGTCTTCCGGCGAGTAAGTGCCTCCGCGGAGTTTTTCAGGGTTGATTCCGGGGACCAATTTATCTACTTCTTCCGACGCAATCCAATCGATGTTTAATTGATAGTGCTTCTGGAATTCGAGTAATGCCTTTAATTTGGCTTCAGTTTCTTCGTCATAAACAGGGAACAGGTATCCCCCGGTGATCCAATCGACGTCAAATCCGTGTTCCTCTTCAATTCTTGAAATAATATCGATCGTTCGAAGGCACATTTTAATTTTTGCCGGATCGGAATGAGTTGCCCGGATACCTCCGATAGCCACACGATTCTGACCTCTGCCGGCGGACTGCAATTTTTCCAGAATAAGGACGTTTAGTCCTTGCTGCGCCAAATAAAGACTCAGTGGAACACCTACACTACCGGCGCCGATGATCGCAATGTCGTATGATTTTATCACCTAATCAATATCCTCTTCGTTTATTAATGCATACATGGGAATCTCAACACTTAACGGTCGCTTTGTGCCCTGTGTTACTTCTTTCCAATCAATGCCTGTCATAGCAAAAATCCTTGGCAATAATACCGCACAATTTTTACCACCGCAGGCGCCCATTCCGACACGAATCTGTTTTAATTGATTTACATCGCGAATATTGTGTTCTTTAATATAAGCAATTAATTCTTTTGCTGTTACCATTTCGCAATGACAGACGATGCCGTTTTCCGGAATATATTCAAATGAAGTATTTTGGATTGGTAAGACGGCGCTGTCATTCTGAACCTGGATTCCGGTTATTTTTGCGCCATTCTTCAGGGATGTCTTAATATGGACCAGATAGGTTTTGTATTTCTTGTTATACCGAATTTTCAACACTTCGGCATCTTCGAGATACTCGCCTTCCTGTCCGGTAACCGGTATTTGATCACCAAGCTTGAATTCAGGAATAAATTCGTGGGGCAGGATAACTTCCGCCGTCGTCTCATCTGTTTTTTTAGCAAGTGTGATTGCCAGACCCGGGCAGATCAGGATGCAAAGCCCGCAACCGGTACAACCATCCAAATATCGGGGAATATCCATAATATTGCCCAGTTGTTCATCAAGTTTTATAGCGTTGACGGGACAGATTGACGTACAGGGATCGCAGGGTATTTCTTCGTCACAGCGGATAACCGGCTGAAAGGATTCCGAAAGATTTACATCAACAGGAGCATAAATTTTACCCGGCTTGCTTTTTAAAATATCGACTTTTTCACCCCAACCGGGATCAATATGAATATCTTTTCCCAGCATCTGTGCCATCTGCAATCCGGCGATCCGTCCTCCAAACATAGCAGATGAGGCTTCGGCAATTTCCAGGGCATCCCCGGCTTTTATAACTTTAAATCCGAATTCCTTTGCCATATCATAGAATTCGTCAACCGGCGTTAATCCGACTGCAATCAGCAGCGTATCGACTTCGAAGGTTTTTGCCGTGTCCAGAATCGGCTGGAATTTCTTATCGACCTGCGCGATGGTGACCTTTTTCACCTGTCCGTCACCTTCTGCCGATAGAACGGTATGTTTCAGGTAGATCGGGACTCCCATGCGTTTTATTTTATCGGCATGGACTTTATAACCGGATACTTTATCAAGAATGTCACAAATTCCGACTGCCTGAATTCCGGCTTGTAAAGCGTGAAAAGCGGCGATCAACCCGACATTACCGCTTCCAACAACGAAGACTCTATCGGAGGAATGGATCAAATCCCGGTTTACCAGTGTTTGAAAAGCTCCGGCGCCATAGACTCCCGGCAGGTTGTTTTCGGGAAATATCAGGGTTTTTTCCCGCGCTCCCGGGGAGACGATCAAGCCTTTAAAATCGATAATGACATAATTTTGATTATTAATAAAAACACCGGCTTTCTGATCCTTAAAAATTCCGACTACGGAAGAATTTGTATATATTGTAATGTTTGGATATTGCTGCAATTCATTTTCAAGTATTGTGGCAATGTCGATTCCCCGGGTTCCGGCGTAACAATCTTCAATCGAGCCAAAAAATTTATGAGTCTGGAGTAAAAGTTTACCACCCAGCTTATTCTTGTCATCGATGAGAATTACGGAAAATCCGAGTTTTGCCAGCTCAATAGCAGCGGGTAAACCGGAAGGACCGCCACCAATGACCAATACATCACACTCTTTTATTATTTTACGGTGTTTTGTGAGAGGGTGGTCATCGCCGGGTAACTCTGGCAGATGGACCAGGGGGAAAATTTCCATTCCCTCATGCAGTGGTGTTACGCAGGATTTAAATGGAAAACCGTCAATGATGACAGTACAATGGGAGCATTGCCCGTTGGCACAAAACAATCCCTGGGGCGTGTCACCTTTTTTATGAATATTGAAAATCTGGATGCCGTTTGCGATCAGTGCGGAAGATACTACTTCACCCTCAAACCCGTAAAATTCTTTACCTTTGAAAAAAAATCGGACTTTTTTTCTATTTTCGGGAATTTCCAGGATTGGGTGCTGAAGAATTCGATGCATGTCTTTCTCTCGATGATTTCAATAATAGGATTCAATAAACCGGCATTTGAAGTGACAAAAGCTATGCCAGACAGGTGAATGTTCAAAGCATGTTTTTAAGAAAGCAAACCACGGATTTCACAAATTACACGAAATAATTCATCTCGCCGAAGCGTTGCCTGTCTCGATTTCATTATCTCTCGTTCCGGGGGCTCTTGCTCCGGAACGTTATCATTCAGCAGATCGGTTGCAGAGTGCAACCCTGCAACCAGGAATAATGGCAGGCAACTACCGTCTATCGTGGAATGCTGCTGAATTTCCCTCTGGTATGTACTTTTACCAATTTCAGACTGATGGGTTTTCTTAGACCCGCAGAATGATATTGGTGAAATAACCCATAGAAGCCATAAGAACCTTCGGAAGGTTAGGTAGATTCAATAAATACGCATTTCATTTTATTGAAAAAATAGTAAATTAATCCCATTATGGGTACAAGATATAGCTGTAAATATTACCATGGAGATTTTTATTATGAAACAGATGACCATATTCATTGAAATGATTCTGTCCCTGGGAATTATAGCCGGTCTTTTTCAATGTTCCGGTAAACCATCATATAATGAATTAATAAAAAGTGGTGAGTTCAAAGAAGCGCGTCGGTTAATTATGGAAGATTTAAGTATGAATCAATATGTGTCGGAAAATTTACGGGCTGACTTAAATTTTAATCTTATCCGCATGGACCGGATTGAAATGGATTTTACGCTTACCGAAGAAAAAGTAATTGAATACATCAAGCAATATGTTCCTGATGTAACTCAGGAAGATTTAAGAAGATGGGAAGAAGAAAAGTCTCTGGAATATCAAATCATCGATGGACAAAAACGGTATTTTAAATATGCGCAATATAATCTCTTTCGTCTGAATAAAGAGTTAAAAATCATCAAGAAAAATGTAGATGCGCAAAAAGAAAATGATTCGAAAAGGAAAAAATTTCCGCTGGATGATCATATCAAAGATATCATAACAGCGGCAGTGAAAAGTGGTGAAAAATATGTTCAGCCGGTTAAATTGCGGATTAAACAAAGCTTGATTGTTGATAAAAATGTCGTTCCCGAAGCTGAGACTCTTTGCTGTTGGATTCCTTTTCCAAGGGATATTGAGAACCGGCAAACCGATATCCAAATACTAAGAACCGAGCCTGACGTGTATCAGCTTGCCGACAACCGGAATCTGCAACGGACAATCTATTTTGAGAAACCGGCAAAGAGTGATGAACCAACTGAATTTTTCGTGGAATATACGTATCTATCCCATGGAGTTTTTGTGCCAATTGATCCAGATAAGGTATTGCCAACGCCTCAGAATGAAAATTTGAAACCTTACCTTTGTGAACGAGGGTACCATATTGAATTCACACCCCGATTGAAGGAACTTTCCAAATCCCTCATCGGCGATGAAAAAAATCCCTATCGTATTGCCCAAAAATTATTTGTGTGGGTAGATACGAATATTACCTGGGCTTCTGCCCGTGAGTACTCCACCTTTTTTAGTATTCCTCATTATGTTATTAAAAACCGACATGGTGATTGCGGGATGCAAACATTGACGTTAATGACGCTTTGCCGTTTGAATGGAATTCCAACAAAATGGCAGTCAGGATGGGAATTTCAGCCACCCGATGACAGTATGCATGACTGGGGCGAAATCTATTTTGAACCTTATGGCTGGGTTCCAATGGATGTGACTTATGGTTTGCGAAAAACGACGGATGAAGAACTAAAATGGTTTTATTTATCAGGAATGGACAGCTATCGTCTGATATTCAATGATGATTATTGTATGAAATTTGAACCTGAAAAGAAACATATCCGGTCCGAAACTATCGATTCCCAGCGCGGCGAAGTAGAGTGGAAAGAAGCAAATCTCTATTTCGATAAATGGGATTGGAACCTTGAATGGGAGGTAATTCAACCTTCGGAAGGTTAAACCAAGTCTCCGCGAGATAAGAAACTAAAAACTCTTGATTATAAGAAAAATATAAGTTATACTTTATTAAGTACTAAAAAAGGTGTAAAAATGAATACTATTCCAGCACAAGAGATCAAACGAAAAGGAATTAGCGCCGTTGATGAAGAACTAAAAAAGGGGCCAGTTCATATCATTAAAAATAACCGACCACAATATGTTATCTTAGATGAATCAACTTACGATGAGTTAATCAAAGAACAGGAAAATTCGTATCTCCTTCGAATACAATCAGCTTTGGAGGATATTAAGAATAAAAAAGTTAAGCGATTTGGCTCAGTTTCAGATTTTATGAACACCATTGAAAACTATCCAGAAAACCAATGTTCACTTTAGTTGTACCGGATCAATTTTTAAAGACAGCTAATAAATTTTTCAAACATCATCCTGATCTGAGGTCTCAATTTAAAAAAATTATAGAGATATTAATTAAGGATCCAATACATCCTTCTCTACAATTACATTCGCTTAAAGGAAAGTTCAAAGGTTTATCTGCCATTCGACTTACATATAAATATAGAATAACACTAATCATGCAAATAGAGAAAAAAGAAATTACCCTAATTGATATTGGCTCTCACAACAATATTTATCGTTAATTGACTTTTGTTTAGTGTGGTTGTCAAATTCCAATTTTGATAAATAGGATTGGAATCTTGAATGGGAAGTGCTTGAATAGGTCTTCATGATTTATCGGATAACATATCTATGAATCGTATTACTCAAAAGTGCTTGATCTCGGTTTTAATTGCTGGTGTTTCTGCCGGGTTGGCGCTGATAGGTTCGCGGTTAATGCTTATCGATAGATGGGAAAAACAGGGACAGGATCTGCTTTATCGCAATGTTAATCCAGAGCAGCATCCTGACGAGGTCGTTATCATTGCAATTGACCAGAACAGTCTGGATTATTTTCAGGAAAATTCTGGGATTCTATGGCCCTGGCCCCGTGATGTTTATGCGATGACCACTGATTATTTATCGCATTGCGGAGCGAAATTAATTGCCTACGATATTATTTTTTCATCGCCTGATATTGATCGGCTGAATATTCAGGCAGCTTATGCCGACGCCCGGTTTTCAGAGGCAATGTTGCGTTCCGGGTGTGTCATTCTTGCTACCCAGATGGAGGATTCCACTCATAATACTCTTGAATCATTAGTAGATCAATTCTCAATTGAGGCACAATTTACGGGACCGGAACAATTAGTCTGGCGTTATCCAAATCTGACATTGCCGATACATCAATTTCAAAAAGGGATGGCAATTCCAGGAGCGGTGAATTTTTTCACCGATGACGATGGCGTCTGCCGCCGCATTCCACTGTTATACAGCTATCAAAACAGAATATTGCCATATATGGCGCTGGCGGCGGCAATGCTTTATACTGGTGAGAGTAATATTACTTACGATCGGAAGAAACAGACGTTTGAAATTGGAGATCATTCTATTCCGGTTGATAAAAATGGCATGTTTGAATTGTACTGGTATGGAGCGGGCGGACCCGGGAATACGTTTACCTATATTTCCTATGCCCAGTTGATCAATTCTTATTTGCAGTGGATAAATGGCGAAAAACCACAAGTCCCGGTTGAGACATTTAAAGATAAAGCTGTGTTTATCGGAGCTACAGCCGCCGGACTTTTAGATTTGAAAACAACGCCTTTCAGTCCCGTTGAACCCTATCCGGGCGTTGAAATTTATGCCACACTTTTTTTCAATATTATCCGGGGTGACCATATTTCTCATTTCGGAGATGGTTTATGGCTTTTTACCACATTTCTGATCCTGAGTCTGTTATGCATGATCTGGCAGAATTTTAAGGTGTGGCAAGCCTCAATTGTTTCGTTAATCATATTCCTTGTTCCACTGATTTGTGCTGTACTTCTTTTTCAATACCGGTTGATTTTTTTCCCGGCAGTTCGTTCTGAAATTGCCCTGATAGTATCCATTATTGGTGTTCTGGTAGTTAACTATCTTGCTGAGGGCAGGGAAAAAGCATTGGTTAAAAAGGTGTTCAACCGATACCTGCATCCGGCAATTGTCGATAATTTAACGCGTGACCCCGGTAAGATCGAAATGGGTGGTATGGAAATTGAAGCGACCGTACTGTTTACCGATTTGCAGGGATTCACAGGCACTTCGGAATTATTTGCGCCTCATGAAATCGTCCAGTTTCTTAATGATTACTTTGAACGAGTTGAAACAATAATATTCAAAAATAACGGAATGCTCGATAAATATACCGGTGATGGAATTATGGCTATCTTCGGCGCTCCGGTTGAATCAAAAGAACACGCCTTGCAAACCTGCCGGGCGGTGCTGGACTTTCAGGCATTATCGAAGATGAGTGTTGAAAAAGCCGGCAAAAAGGTGCCGTTGATAACCCGCGTGGGAGTAAATAGCGGGAATTTAATCGTGGGCAATATAGGTTCTCGAAACAGGATGGATTACACTGCGATTGGCGATACGGTTAACCTGTCCGCAAGGTTGGAGGGCGTCAATAAAGTATACGGCACTCAAAATATAATTTCTGAAAGCACCTATGATTTGGTGAAAGATGATATCGTGTGCAGGGAAATTGATTATATCCGGGTCAAGGGACGAGATAAACCGCTGAAGATATTTACGGTGATTGCCGAGAGAAGCGATATTGACAACAAAACTATGGAATTATTGTCTATACACAACGAAGCATTAGAGGTGTACCGCCGGAAAAAATACAGGAATGCCATTGAAAGCTTTTCAAAAGTGTTAAGCATACAACCAGATGATTCCGTTGCGCGGGTTTTTATTGAACGCTGCCGGCAATTACTTAAGAATCCGGAGTTAATTGATGAAAAAGGTATTTTTAATATAACTGTGAAATGATGTAATAAAATTTGAGGTGAAATATGAAGCGATTTGTCATTTTAATACTTTTAATATCGATAATAACTTCGGCACAACAAGAGGCTACCATTTACCAGGACAATACCCATCTTCGAAAAGGTCCCGGCAGTTATTATCCGCTTCTCGGAATACTACTAAAGGATGCATTAGTAACAATTCTGCAAGAGACTTCGGGCTGGGTTAAAATCAGTACGAGTGGCAGGGAAGGCTGGATTTCACAGAATGCATTATCTGAAAAGGATCGAGCCACATCCAGCATGAAAACATCCGATTTTAAGAATGTGCGACCGACTTTTCTTTCAAGGGCGTCAGCCAGCGGCGCAGTAAAAGGATTTGCCCAGACCTATTTGAAAAAACATGATGGAAGTATGACATTTTTGGATCAATATGACACTGCGTTCTTCCAGCCCCGGGAATATGAAAATTTCCGGCAGGAGACATACAGAAATCGAAACATGAAAAAAATAAGGAAACGATACAGGCGAATAAAAATTGAGAATAAAGAACCGGAAATCAACTCGTATCTTGAAAAAATGGGTTTTGCCGTGGCGGGACAAATTGCAACCGGCGGACTTGAGACAGATATTCAAAAATTGCGGTATATCAATATGGTCGGGAATCTTATCGTGGAAAGCACGCCACTCTATTACTATCCTTTTAAATTCTATATTCTTTCCGATGAACGCCCCGTCGCCTACGCCACTCCGAACGGAATGATCTTTGTTTCACAGGGCTTGCTTGATGTCCTTCAAAGTGAGGCGGAACTCGCTTGCGTGCTGGGGCATGAAATTTCCCACGTGGTTCAGCAGCATGGCTATTCCGAGGTGACTAAACGCAAAACACAAATTGTTGCGGAGGGTGCATTTGACGAACTGGAGGAAGAGATGCCTGAAGGATTTAGCGATGAAGAACTGGACGATTTGGCGTTTCAAATGTTCGAAGCTGCAACTTCCCGCCGTCAGACTGAATATGAATACGAAGCCGATATGATGGGCGTCATTTATGCTTACCAGGCTGGTTATGCTCCACATGGTCTGGCTTCTGTTCTGAAGTCGATTAAATCAATGACGAGCCGCGATTTCTGGCATCCGGAATCCAACTGGCAGTACAATGCGATCGAGGACAGATCGGAGAAAGTCACCGCATTTATATCTGCTGAATTGAAAAAAAATAGCGATTGGAATGTTGAAAATAGTCACAGATTTAATAGAGTATTTCATTAAAATCGTAATACCGGGAGTTATGCAAAGTGCCAGGCGTTGTGTCTGACACTTTCATTATACTGGAATGACTACACGAATAAAACATCTATCCGGAATTCACATCGCCGTGCTATTATTCGGTCTGGCGGGGCTGTTTGGAAAATTAATTGCGGCAAGTCCTGTAACGATCGTATTTGGACGAACGGCTTTCGCATCGGTCGTTTTATGGATCGTCATCAGAAGATACCGGATCAGCTTGAAATTTCAGGATCGACACGATATTTGCGGATTTCTGCTGATGGGGATGCTATTAGCTGTTCACTGGTTGACATTTTTTTACTCAATTAAGGTATCAACGATCGCTATTGGTCTGTTGACCTATTCCAGTTTTCCGGTTTTTGTAACTCTCTGTGAGCCGCTTTTTATAAAATCCCGGTTGAAAACAATTGATGTGATCACCGCTCTTTTTGTAATGGCTGGAATGATGGTTATTATCCCGGTATTCGATATCCGGAACAATATTATGCAGGGGGTTTTGTACGGGTTGATCTCCGGCTGGACATTTGCCCTGCTGACAATCTTTAACAAGAAATACACATCTGTTTATCCGGCGCTGAAGATTGCCTTTTATCAGGATTTCACAGCCTGCCTGATATTATTGCCCGTTATTATTATTCAAGCGCCGCGGTTATCTATCAATGATGTTGGATATCTGGCAATATTAGGAATATTATGCACTGCTCTGGCGCATACGCTTTTCATTCACAGCATGAAGCATATCCGCGCATATACCGCCGGAATAATCGCCTCCCTGGAGCCGGTTTATGGCATTCTGCTGGCAATACTTGTGCTTGGAGAATATCCGCAGCTTCGAACGGTTATTGGTGGTTTGCTTATTTTAGGGACTGTATTTTGGGTGACATTGCGCAGCGATTAAAACCGGATCTTATTTCGTCCCGCCTGTTTCGCTTCGTATAATTTTTTATCGGCTATCTCGAATAATTCTTCTTTTGTAATAATCGTATTGGAATTTATCGACGCAACTCCTCCACTGATCGTAACCCGAATCGGATCGTCGCTAAGGCTTCTGAATTGAAAATCCTCACATCGTTTCCGGATGCGTTCCGCCAGGACAATGGCGCCCTCCTGATTGGTGCCAGGCAGGATAGCGACAAATTCCTCACCCCCGTAACGGCAGGGAATATCCAGGTCTCTGCGAATGGTATTTTTAAGAATGGATGCAAGTTCTGTTAAGACAATATCCCCCTGCTGGTGTCCGAATGTGTCATTAATGGATTTAAAGTGATCGATATCCATCATAATTATAGCAAGATTTGAGTCGATGCGCTTTAGCCGTGTAATTTCTTCTTTAAGACGGATATCGAAGTATCGGCGAACATATAGACCGGTAAGCCCATCGATTGTTGCCAGCTGGAACAGTCTGGCATTTTCAATCGTCATTGCGATTAAAGTAGTCAAAACGGTTAATATTTCCTGATGGTTCTTGTGGATTATCTGGCTGGTCTTATCCTCAAAGTTTAAAAACCCGATGACTTTATGATTTGTGCCTACTAATGGAAGACATCTGCATTTTGTTTCGGTATGAAATATTTTAGAAGTCGGGATTGGATACGACCTCTTTCTCAGGATGTCATAAATCCCGGATTTCTTAGTTTCCAATACCTCTGCAAGAGGTGTGTTTCTTATGGAAATTTGTTCGTTTGGCGTGCTGAATTCCCCGTCAATTAATATCCCCGCGACATCAGCCGATGTTGAATCACTATTCAACAGTAAAAGTGATAATTTGCTACTGTTACTGAAATCGGCGATCGAATGAAGCGCATGGAAAACCACCCGTTCCATATCCAGCTCAGCCACCAACTGGCGGGTTGCATATTTTAAGGTTTGCAATGTGATTTCTATGTCGAAATAATCCGGTTCTTGTGTCACGCTGTCTCCTTTAATTTCTGCTCTCCAAAATTATTGATAATTCGACATATATACAATACCGTAATCCAAATTTTGATTAAACGTAAACTCTCAGTTATTGGGAGTAAACCTTTGATAAATCGGAGCAGGAGGACAAATTTGATATGTTGAGTGGTATGCAGAAATCTTTGTGAAAGTTCGTTCCCGGTAAGCGAAAGATACAGGTGAATGCTGTCGGTCTCTTTTAGATAACTTTCGCAAAGTTACCCTTATCCCAAAGGTAATCTTCTAATAAATTTGCAATTTGAAATTCTGGCTTGCCCAACTCAGGCATTACGATCAAACCAAAGTTATGCTTGTATAACAAAAATCCCGCCGTTTCCGACGGGAAAAGAGAGTGCCGAAGGTCGGACTCGAACCGACACGGTCCAATGGACCGAGGGATTTTAAGTCCCTTGCCTGTCCGTCGTGAAAATACAATCCGTATCCGGTATGTATCCAGTTTCATGTGTTTTAAACTGTTATCTGAACAACCTTATTGTACAAATTTTAAGTGTTTTAACAAATATTAATAATGGGTGGTCAATATTTTGACTATTGTCCCAAGAGGCTAAAAGATTATAAATCTTGTAGTATCCAACAGAGGTTTAAATTGAACATTTTAATAGACTGATTAAATCTCCGGTATTTAATTTGGCTACTCCAATTTAGGTTAATATTGGTGTAGACAGTAAGAGGTGCGGTTTACCAGAGTCGACCTATGACGAAATTATGGATCTTGCGGGAGGCCTGGTAAAATTTACTGATATCCAACTTAAGGATAACTTAGATCGTTACAAGAAATAATTTCGGCGGGCGCATCTTGTCTTAATTTAACTACGGAGGCTCCTTTATTAAGTAGGCGGTCATACCTGCAATTTGGGAGTTAAATGTGCTATTATGAATCTGATGGTGGAAATTATTATCAGGGGAATGCTGAGTGCCAAAGAATTTGTTAGGCAGCGAAACTCTCGATCGAGAGTTTGTCGAGGAGAAAATGTTAAAAAATCTAAAATAAGCGGGAATTTTACTAAATAAAGTTCTGCCTCGGGAGAGGTAACTATTGGGGGAAGACAATTAAAAATTATTCCGGGCGTGGCAGCGGGACGGATTAGTTGCTTTCGTGGATGCTGAACATGCCCTGGATTTACATTATGCTGCTAATCTTGGTAAACACACAGTAAGTTGGGGTTGGTCAGCCAAGTTAGATAGTAAAGAAAGGATTAAAATGTTTGTCTGTAGTGTTTGTTAAAAAAAGATACGTGCTCGGGGAATTTGTAATACTTGCCAGGAAAATATAGAAAAGAATTGTCAGATTTTGTACGAGCGGTTTCCTATACTGGGAGATTATAATACAGCATGTAGAGAATCAAGGAAGTCTCAAACAACGAGGGAAAGGATGATAACCAACAAGAGGCTGGATTGGCTGGATGTGTGGTCGATACAAATACTTTATTTTATGTTGATTTACACAGCATATGTTTTGGTTGCCGTGGTTTGTATTATGTTAAGTGGACTGGCATTGTTTTTACAATGGTTCGTTAATAATTACATGCATCCATCTGTACCTATAGGATTTTTGATATGTTTGATAAGCGTCCTATTTGGGATAGCAATATTAGGAGTCTGGGCCTGGGAGAGAGCAAAGTGAAAAAAAGATTTTCTCCTCGACAAAATACAAATTAATCAACAAATGCTTTCAAAACGATAGTTTAAAGGTAATAACAAAGAAAGAATTAATATGTGTATTTCACGTTATAAAAAAGAGAGATTGGGGCTTTGGCGGGACGAAGCAGCACAGACAGCGAAAAAAATTTATGCTAATGATTTTTTAACAATTAATCGGGGGAAAATATGGACAAATTACATGAAAACCGATTTGAAAGTGTTGGTGTTTAAGAAAAACAGCAAGAAAAGAACTTTCATTTTATCGATTCAGCAGGAGTTACTTGTAAATGACAAACAAAGTCCAGGATACTATTCTGTTCAAAAAGATGTTTAATAAAACGGGCGCTATTATTCTTAGGGAATTTATCAGTTTATTTTAGCTCTATTGATAGTTTACCATTAATGGTGATGAGAAAGTTGCTCTATTGAGTTTTAATACCCTTTTAGTGAGGTTTTCTGGTAAGATTATTTGTACTATCTGACCCCCAATCTGGATGTTTGCGCATGCGAAAACTGGTGGATGTTGGATACATTCCTATTGAAATATCGCCAATATTTATCATCTGATGCTGGAAACGGGTTTATACACAAAACAGTTGCACTCTTGCATAATAAATGATAAAATCACTTCAAGCGGTAAATCTTAGAACTGGGGGTAGTAAAAATATGGTACAGCAGTACTGAATATTGTCAACAGTAGGATTGAGACTGACGACGTATTATCTACGGTGAAGAGTTTCGAAGATAATATATTGTAACAAAGTTATTTTACAAGTTATTAAACAAATATATTGACATAAATAATTTATCTTTGTAGTATAAGAAGAGTATGTATTGAATCGTTGAACTGTTAGAATAGAATTGAAAAAATTATTATAAATATCTCCATTCTAAATAAACACGTACGCTGAATTTGATGTAACATGGCACTATCTAAATCTAATAAATTGCATAGGTTCAAAGAGAGAAGATATATTTCTTTTATTAAGTTGCTCTGTCATCAAATAAGAGTCATTTTTTCAAGTCGTGAGAATAAAAAATCTGCGCAACTAAAACAAATAAATAATATCTGTCAACATATAGATTCAATTATGGATAATGAAACTCTATACTCTAGGGTTGTAGAAGTAATTCAAAAAAATTTAGGTTATGACCATGTTGCACTCTATTTAGTTGACTATAAAACTAATAGCATTATTTTAACATCGTTATGTGGGATTTATGAAGGACTAGTTCCACCACAGCAACGATTAAAAATTAACCAGGGCATTGTAGGGCATGTTGTTCAAAATGGTAAAACTATTTTGTCCAATGATGCTCCTAAGAATCCACACTTTTATAATGCCTCGCCGTATCAAGCGCCGACAAAATCCGAACTATGTGTGCCAATTAAGATCGAGGGAAAAATAATTGGAGTTCTGAATATTGAGAGTACAGAAATAATGAACTTTGATGATGATGACTTGAATTCTTTGGAAGTATTGGCAAATCGGATCGGAGTAGCAATTCATAATTCACGACTGTATAGTAAACTAGAAAGGAATAACCAACGTCTTTATGATATTGTTTCATCAATGGGGCAGGGTATAATTTTAATTGATAAAAATTTTAAAATAGAATGGACAAATAGAGCCTTTATTAAATGGGGCTGGGAAGAAAATAATATAATAAACAAACAGTGCTACGAGATATTTGGGAGAAACAATAAATACTGTTTACACTGTCCAGGGGAAAAAGTTTTTCAGACAGGGGAAATTTGTAGACATCTGATTCTTACTGAAAGCGGAGAGCAATATATGGTTACATCTGCTCCAATCAAAGATGACGATGGAACCGTAAAGCAAGTATTGGAAGTATTCGACGATGTTACGGAAAATATCAATCTTAAAAAGAAGTTGGATCAAACAAAGGAACAGTTAGAAAAATCAAAATATTTAACTGTTATAGGAGAATTAACAACCAATATCGCACATGAAATTAGAAATCCTTTAAATGCTATTTCAACAGCAATTGATATTTTGCAGTGTGATCTTGAAGTTAACGGAGATGATAAAAAGTTATTAAATATAGTAAAAGAGGAATCAAAAAGGCTGAATGAAATAATTTCTACTTACCTTAGTTTCGCTTGTACTCCAAAGTTGAATCTTTCTCATAACGATATTCAGACAACGATAGAAGAGACAATAATGCTATTAAAAATAGATAGAAAAACTAACGAAGAAGTAAAATTTTTAACATACTTTGAAAAAGGATTGCCTAAACTAAAGTTCGATAAAGATTTAATTAAACAGGTATTTTGGAATCTGTATATTAACTCAATACAATCTATTACATCTAAAGGATTTGTAGAAACCAACGTTAGAAAGAACAATAATGTTATTGAAATTAGCGTTAGAGATAGTGGCAAGGGAATTCCAAAAAACAGGTTGAAAAACGTTTTCGAGCAATTCTATTCATCCAAAGTAAAAGGGACTGGTTTAGGTTTAGCTATTGTCAGAAGAATAATAGAACAACATAACTGGTCTATAGATGTCGAAAGTGAAGTAGGAGTAGGTACAACATTTAGAATTGAAGCTCCTCTAACTGATTAGGAAGGTGAAATGTCTAAAATACTCATCGTTGATGATCATTCTAATAGTCGTTTTACTCTTTCAATGATTCTTAAGCATGAAGGATTCGATGTATCCGAGGCTGAGGATGGTAAGAAAGCAATTCAACTTCTAAAAAAAGAATATTACGATTTGGTCGTGACAGATTTGAAGATGGAAAATGTAGATGGTTTTGATATAATCGATTTTGTAAAACGATCTACTCCTTCGACAGAAGTCATTGTAATTACTGCATATGCTACAATACCAACTGCTGTAAAGGCAATGAAATTAGGTGCATATGATTATATCTCTAAACCTATGCAAAAAGAGGAAATTATTTTCACTGTACGAAAGGCCCTGGAAAAAACAAGATTAATTGAGGAAGTGAAAATTTTAAAAAAGCAAGTAAGAGAAAATTATATAAATGATAATATTATTGGTAATAGCCAAGCAATGATTAAGGTGTTTAAATTAGTGGATGTGGTCTCAAATATAGATATACCAGTACTTATATTAGGAGAAAGTGGTACTGGAAAAGAACTAATCGCCAGAGCGATTCATCATCGTAGCAATAGGAATAATGCTCCCTTCGTTGTAATAAATTGTGGCGCATTGCCTGAGAATCTACAAGAGAGTGAACTCTTTGGTCATGTTAAAGGCTCTTTTACAGGAGCATTTTTAAATAAAAAGGGCCTCTTTGAGGAAGCGAATGGTGGGACTTTATTCTTAGATGAAATTGGAGAAATGTCTTTAGCGGCTCAGGTTAAATTACTCCGAGCTATTCAAAATGGTGAAGTTAGACCAGTAGGTAGTAATAAGGCTTTCCACGTAAATACAAGACTTGTTATAGCAACGAATAAAAATCTTAAGATAATGGCTAAGCAAAATGAATTCCGAGAGGATCTTTTATTTCGGATTAATGTTATTCAAATTACCTTGCCAGCATTATGGAAAAGGAGAAGCGATATTCCACTTTTGGTTAATTATTTTTTAAAGAAATATTCGAAAAAATTTACCAAAGATGTTCAATCCATTTCACCTCCGGTCCTCAGTAGGCTAATGTCCTACCACTGGCCTGGGAATGTCAGGGAACTCGAAAATGTTATTGAGCGGGCTGTTGTACTGACAAAAGGAACAGAGGTTTTGATAGAAGATTTGCCATTAGAATTAACAGAGAATAACGCTTCTAAGGCTTTTGTTGCGAACTCTGACTATAATTTGACCATGCAGGAAATAGAAAAAAACATAATTCTGAATAGATTGTATAAATATGATTGGAATAGAACAAGAACTGCAGCTGATTTAGGTATCGGTGTTACAACATTGTGGCGCAAGATTAATAAGTATAAATTGTCTTCCTAAGAGACTTAATTTCTCCTCTTACTCAATAGACACTTTAATTTTTCCAATAAATCATTTCTATTTGAAAAGGTAAATTTTCACTTTATGTTTCATTATGAAATACATTCTGTTATTTCCTTTACCGATTATTAATTCGAGAGTCTCTGGTAATTTTTGAATTTATAATATCTTATATCATATTTGCATTAAAGGTATACAGTATGGTATGATTTTTGAGCCCTTTACAGGCATGTTGATTTATATGAAGTATACAGGTTATTTGGTGAGGTCATAGGTGAAAAAGATATTGATCGTTGACGACCAACCCACTTCAACTGAACCCATAGCAATAGGGTTAAGAAAATACGGGTATTATGCAGAATCAGCAAATAATGGCAAAGAAGGTCTCTTAAAAATCAAGAATGGAAAATTTGATTATGTTCTGTGTGATATTGATATGCCGGAGATGAATGGATGGGAATTTGCCTCTAATGTTTCTTTAGTCTATTCTGATATTAACTTTATCTTCATGACTGCCGGATTAAGAGGAAAGGTGAAAGAAGGGTTTAAGAAATTTCCTTTTTTAATAAAGCCCTTTGATTTTGAAAAATTAGTGGAACTTCTGAAAAGAGAGGAGGTGTGATTTCAAATAGTGAATTAGGATTAGTTTGTCAGTTTAATTTTTAATTAATTATTTTGGAGGAAATGATGAAAGAGAAATTGTTATTTTGCAGCGTTATACCATTAATTCTCATGTTTTGTATCCCATTGTTATTACAAGCACAAT
>JADHWC010000025.1 GCA_016783665.1 Fidelibacterota bacterium
CCGATAAAACCTCTATTATCTTTTCCATGAAGAATATCCCCGGAGCCCTGTTTAAAAGCCTCAGCGTGTTTGCGCTCAGGGATATCGATCTGCTGAAAATTGAATCGCGCCCGCTGCGTGGCAAACCATGGGAGTATTTATTCTACCTGGATTTTGCAGGAAATATGAAGGAAGAACGCTGCCGCAATGCCATACGCCATCTTGAAGAGATCACGTCCTTTTTAAAAGTGTTGGGCTCCTACAAATCTGCTGCCAAGCAATAAGTAAGTATATCTGTTTAATTAATTATTAGTGTGCATTAGTGTTAATTCGTGGTTAAAATATCCTCAACACTTTCGCGCCTTTGAGCCCGCCTTTTTTCAATTCATACAGCGCCTTATTCGCATCTCGGAGTGGATACTCCACCACTTCCGGTTTGATCGGTATCTCCGCCGCCAGTTCCAGGAATTCCGCCACATCCCGCCGGGCAACATTTGCGACACTCTTGATCTCCTTCTCCATCCAGAGATGTTCCGGATAATCCAGTTTCAACAGATAATCTTTATCTTTCTCCTCTTTCCGGATAGCATTTATAATCAGCCTGCCGCCGGGCAGTAAATTCTTCAGGGCTTCGACTACCGGTTTCCAGACCGGCGTTGTATCAATGATCGCGTGACAACTTTCAGGAGACTTAGCGGCTGTATCGCCCGCCCAGACAGCGCCCAGCTCAAGAGCAAAACGGCGCTCTTTATCGCTGCGGGCAAAGACAAAAACCTTTGTATTGGGATACTTGTATCTGACCATTTTCAAAACCAGATGTGCCGATGCTCCAAAACCGGTCAATCCCAGATTTTGACCATCCTTGATATTGGTCAGACGCAATGAGCGGTAGCCAATCGCTCCCGCACAGAGCAGCGGCGCGGCTGCGGCATCACTGAAAACATCGGGTATCCTGAATGCCGAATTCTCCGGTACCGTCATGTATTCGGCATAACCGCCGTTGGCGTCTCTGCCCGTGGCTTTGAAGTCGGCGCAGAGATTTTCATTGTCCGATAGACAGTATTCACATATGCCACAGGATGAATAGAACCAGGCAACGCCAACTCGATCGCCAAGATTGTGATGCCGTACAGCGGGACCAAGTCCCATCACCGTTCCCACGACCTGGTGACCGAGAACAACCGGATACTTGGGCGGTGGTGTGCGTCCTTCGATCTCATCTAATTCCGTATGACAGACGCCGCAAGTATGAATCTTGATCAACAGTTCATCGCCCGACGGCTCCGGAACCGGCAGACCAGCCGCGTCCAGGGGATGGGTATCCACCGAGACATCGGTGATTTTATTCAGAAGCATTGCTTTCATGGTTGTCCTCGAATACTTATTAAAGTAGATTAAGTAAATCGGAAGGGAAATTCAATAGAGAAATTAAATGCAAGAGAATTAAAAACGGTGGATAACCATCAGATTTCAACCACCGAAAATGAGAAATGGTAGGATTCAAGAACATTATAAGAACTCGCGACCACTTTAAAAGTCAACATCTTTTTTGGTTACTCGCATATCATTGATGGTTTTACTCTTTTTCAAAGAATCTTTCAAATTCTAATCCAAGCACTTTCAACTTACTCGCAAATGGTATTATTATTAGTCCAATTATTAAACCAATAATTGCTAATCGTTCGGCTGTGATTTTTAAAATGTCTCGAAAATCAAGATAAACTAAAACTGTTAAAATAGATGCTAAAATCCAACAGATTCTTCTAAAATATTTTAATGTATCACGACGCGATTTTTCAGTTTTAGAAAGTTCTTTTGACAATATACTAGTTTTAAAATTAATGAATGTCGGAAATTGCTCTATTCTCACTACATCATCTTTTATTGAAGGAATGTAAAATAATTCAAAATATGGCTCAGTATCGCTAGGAAATACTACATATAAAGGAATCTGAATATCACCTAATTCATCTATATATCTTTTTAACTGTTCTTTAGCTAAACTAACAGATCTTTCATTTTTATTTCTTTTTAATTCAAATAGAGCAACAGCTTTTTTCGATTTAGGGTCTATTACAGCAAGATCAACAATGTATTTTCTAGAAATTCTCCACTCTAAAATTATTGATTCTTCCGGATAGCCATGGGATACTAAATATTCAGCAAGCCTTGTTAATAATTCAGTTTCTCTTTCCATAATTTTCTACACCTCAATTAAATATAATTCACAAGATACCTAAAAAAATATATCATATAACGCATAATCTGACCGAGCAGCAGGAGACTAATCTGAAAATTGCAAAAAACTTAAACCAAAACGGACAGAGAAACAAAAACCCATTAGCTGTTCAGTTCAGCTTTATGCGAGGGTTATACCAACTTTATTCTATAGATACTTTATTTTCAAAATTATCGTAAATTCTCCTGTTAACTTGTTTAGTAGAAGAAATAAAACTTTGAAATATTTGAATTGCACTTTTTACTGCTTTTTTATTTCTAAATCCGTCAGAAAGGCCTTCCATTAAAGGTTGAGAGAATGAGCTGGAAATTTCAATAAGAGGATTCCAAATTTCTATTGCTTGATAAATATCTAATTTTTCATTAAAAGTTAATCTAAAATAATTTGGAATTTGTTTGTCTAAAAAGATTTCAAAACATTTTGCAATTGCAGAAGCCATCATAAATATAGAACCACGTTTTCTATAAAAGTCTAATTGATTTGATTCTATTTCTGTAAGATCTTCTAATTTAATTTTGTTAAGAAGAGATATTTTTTTATTCTCAATTGCTCTGATTAATGAGTGAGCGAAAAGAATGTGTCTTGCACTTGTTTGATCATTAAAATATTTTGAATACAATGTATCAGATTCCCAAATATTTGTTTTCTTGTGGTAAGCTATATCTGGATCTCCATGTAAAGCAGCTAAAGCTTGGCCAGCTGTAACTGATGGTAATACATCTGATCTCCGTCGAATTAAATCTTCATGACCTCCTCTTCTAGGGAAGTACTTTATTGAAGGAATATCTTCAAATTCTTCACGAAGCCGACTTTGAATTGGATCGTTGCTTCGAAAATCAGGAGCAGTAATTTTATTTTGGCTATTATTGTATTTAACTATATCGTAAACAGTATTTACATTTTGACATTTTATGAATCTTACCTGAACCATTGCACTTGGATCAGGGTGAGTATCCAAATTTCCAATTGCACCTGTGGTTTGTGCCCCATTTACAATTGAGATTCCTTTGAAATTAATAAATGATTGATCATTTGAGGATTCTGTTTCGAAATCATGAACTAAAGCAGTTATACCATTATTATAAACCCAAAAATGGCGCGGATCTTCATAAGCCGTTTTTTTAATCCCACTATTTATATTTTTGTCAGTTTTTCGACTTCCTAAATAATCTCTAACATTTGCAGAAAATAATTTAGTTTTATATTCTTGAAATTGTTCATACAACCATTGTGCTGGAATCGATGTCACAAATGCAGACCAATCTTTACCATCGATTTTAAAACCACCTTCTATCGGTAAATGAAAATCTTTATTAATTAGAATAGGGGTTGATAGAGATTGATACCATTCATTCAAGGTATTTACTCCAATTTCCTGTGCTTGAATCTCTATTTCTGGTGTTTCATATTTTGAAGAAATAATAGATTTAGCTGAATGTTCTACAGTGATAAGTTCATTAAGTACGTTTTGTGATTCTGGTAAATTATGAATATACCAAATGTAAATTGAACTAATTGAACCTTCCTCGATTGCATTTCTAAGCTCATCAGCATGAGACTTAATTGTAATTGGAAGTTCTTCTATTGGTCGATTAAAAAGCCAAGATATGGCAGTGTTAAGATCACTCGCCTTATTTGAAGGAGCCTCTTTCTTATTAAAATCATTACTTATATAAGATTGAATAATAACAGCAAAACCAGATTCAGCATCGATATAAACCAAGTCTACTTTTTTATCATCGCTTCCATCTGTTAATGAATTGACTGCAATTGTGGAAATATCTTCAATATTAAATTTCATTTGTAAAGCAAAAAGCATAAGTGAGGCTGAACCAAATTGGCTCAAATCATCTCTTTCAATGTAAGCGTGCCAGAATAAGGGTTTAGAATTAGTCATTTTATCCTCCTTAAAATATTTTAATTACTGGCCTAACGTATTATTAACCTGCCAATAAACACCTTTTTTCAAATGTCTACTTTTAGGAGAAAATAGTTGTATATAGACATATCATTTCGAATTTCCTATATAGCCGTTTTCCAGTAAATCCAGGAGATATGCTATTTACCCAAAAGTACAAAATCGAGATATTTTTACCATCTTTAATCATTTCGAATGATATTACATAATACACGTCAAGAAGGCAAGGGAAACATGTTCGTCTCAAATCTCACTACTCTCTCTTAAATCTGGATATTAAGCGAAGCGAAATCCCGGTTCATCGGGGCTGGATGCTGGATTCTTGTTTCTTGACATTCAATTCTCGCATCTATCCCAGCTTCTTTTTCCACGGCTTAATCCAAAATCCCGATAACTTATTATTGCCATCCATGACGACTCTGATTTCTATAGGTTTACCCGATTCAAAATCTCCAGTGAAACGGTAGATCACAGAATAAGAACCATCGGTGGGTTTGCAGGTCTCCGCATATTTCAGGGAGATAAAGTCACCGAATTGACCTTTTATAGATTCATAAGCCTCTTCCTGGACTTCCTGCGTCAGTCCTCTTTGCATCATCCGGGTCGCTTCATCGCCCAGTTGGTAGTAATCGCCTGTTTTCATAACGGTCATCAATTTTACCGCGATATCTTCGGCAAGTGATTTTTGTTCCCGGTTGACATCTGCTTCATCCAGTTTGGAATATTTCGAATCACAGCCAGCCAGTAGAACCAGGATTAAAAGCAGAACCAGAGCGTTTTTTAATGTAATCGTGAAATTCATTTTAGTTTTCATATAATGTCCCTTCTGATAAAATTAAATGTTCTTTAAATGTCGAATCTATCTATCTTTTTTAGCAATTTCTTCTCTTCCGATTTCAATTTCCGCTCAACTTTTTTAACATGCTCATCGGGTGGCAGCTCTTCGGGCTTGATATTTCGTTCGCCCAGGAGATTGCGTCAATTTTCGCCTGACGCTCAGCCTTTCCACTTCCGCCAACCGTTTTTCGATGATTTCCTGTTTGCGCGTCTGGACGGCAAAGTAGGTTTGCGCAAATGCGATCGGGTCTTTGGATGGATCACCGTTTTGAGCAATCAGGTAGCAGGCATATCGTGACAGCGCAATGTCTTCGATTTCACGCTTTACTCCAGATCCAGGCTGAACCATTTTCGTGATATCAAGAAAATGGTCTTTCACGTTGTATCCTGAGTTTGTACACGCGTCTTGGGCTTTACTAATTACTTTCTGAAAATTCTCCCATCTTGCATATCCAAGCGCTCCTTGCAGGTCGCGGGCAAGCCAGAATTCAACATGTGATTCCGTATCCATCTGCACCAGCTGTTCAAATCTGGAATGCAGCTTAACGATGATCTCTTGTTTCATATTACAATTCCTTTTATTGGTTTCAGTATTCTATCACAACTTAAAGAAATCCTATTCAGGGACGATATTCACAAATATAGAAGTACCCAAATAATGTAAAATCAATGCCTGATTTCTGCCGAATAGATTCATTTCGTATAGATATTACGTAATGACAGTCAAGAAGGCAAGGGAAACATGCCCGTCTCACTACTCGCTCTTGTGTCTTGTTACTTGATGCTGGATACTGGATTTTTGCTTCTTGATGGAATGTTGCCAAGAGATGGGTACTTTACACAGGATATTTGTTCAACCGGTTCAGGACTTCATTTTTGCCTTTCACACCGAAGCCTGACCGGAAAATAGGGAAATATTACAAAAAGCGGAGATGAATTATCCCCGCTTTTTCAAAAACCACTATAAGGAAAAAGTTTATCGTTTCACGCGATATGGAAATGCCCAGTAGGTGGAATTCAGTGGCGCGTTAGTATCAAAGATGGATGCCAGATCGATAACGTCGAAGAAAACCCGGCACATGTGGGACCGGTGACCATGCAGGCGAACGATACCTATAAAACTATCGTCGTTTTCCTGATCCTGCAGAGGACGCCGGCGTTTCAGTAAACCTTTTCTTATTCCGTAATGGACCATGGCAAGTTCGCCGGGTTCCTGGAAAAAGGGATCCGGATTGCTGACGCCCATCTCAACCTGGTATAGACCGTTGGCTTTTAACGCCGGGTAATCGTATTCGATTACTCATTTTTTTCTACTTCTCCGCCCTGAATTTTCATTTCATTACTTAAATACTGAATATTGGAATGCAATTGCTCAACTGCACAATATTTAAAGAAATAATCGGTATATTTTTCCTGAAAATCCGTCAGGTTTTCTATGTGCAGCACCGGCTTTTTTAACGGGTTGGCTTTTTCAAAAATGTCCCGTATCTGGTCGGACGCCATTCCAATTAGGTGCATAACGTCATAATCCAGCTCGCTGATCTGTTTAAACTGCGCTGCTGTATTCACCTCGACTTCAATTTTGATCGCCTTTCGCGTATCGCCTAATTCTTTATTCACCTGCACCAGGCATTTTTCAATACTACCAACGTACTGAACATGTTGTTGGGTGATATAAATAGAATCGGTCAGTCCCTGGCGCTTCCAGATTCCACTGCCTGTTTCAAAAGCGATCCGGTCAAAGACTTCAAATATCGGGCTGATGCGCATTCCCTGAACTAACTGTTTACCATAAGATTTTAGATATTCGGACGCCTCCTTTGTCGATGTGGCAATCCCCGACATTCTGCCGATGAGCCATTGAATCAACCGTCGGTTTTGCAATATATCAATGCCATTTCCCTGGAATTCAAACAGAATGTCGTCCGTTTTAAGAGCATCGCCTTCATTGACATTCCATTCAACTTTTAGCTGTTTGCCGCTGGATTCGAACAATATCTCTAAAACATCACGTCCAGAAAATATTCCGCCGGATTTTGTGATAAAAGAACCGACCGAATGCAGAGCATAGGGCGAGACGGTTTCGGTCGTCAGATCGCCGGGTCCCACTTCAATGTTCTGCATCCAGTCCAGAACTGTCTTAATGAGCGATGGATTCATCAATGACTTCCACTTCAATGTTTTCCTTTGCGCCCTCTTCCCAATCAGGCATGAAAAATTCGCCCATCATACCGTGTCCCATCTTGCTCCCTTTTTTACCGGGACCACGAGGACAACCGGCTTTTTGATATTTAATCATGGCTTTCTGATCATCAGTAAGAATATTTCTCATCGCGATCCGATGCTTTACACGAAGCTCAAGAAATTTTCCTTTAAGATCATTGATTTTGCCTATGGCGGCATCAATTTTTTTCGAAGAGCCGTCACTACTAATAAGTTCTTCCAGTTCCAACCGCGCCAGTTTCAGGTCAGCAGTTATTGGAATAATTGCTTTCTGATGTTTGACTCTCAACTGGTGCATCTGCTCTTTTTGTTCATCGTTGAGATTGAGTTTTTCCGCCATTTCCATGTGCTTTCCGGTCATCATATGCTTTTTAACCACCCGCTTGGGTCCGGCAATAACGAGCGCCGGTATAGCAAGAAGTATGATGACTGTTGTTAAACATTTCATGGTTTTCTCCTTTCTTTCATTGGACTTTTATGTCCCTCTTTTTGATAAAGCGTTTTCATTAATCGATTTCGAAACTTGTTTTCGAAAATGAGATATTTCATTTGCTGATCAGCGGTCAATACATCGCCTATATCACTAACAAATGCTTCTTTTTTGGTAATGATATTCTTTTCAAGCTCAGACAGCTTTTTTGCATATTTTTTAACATCCGCCTGACTGGATTTATAATCCTCGTCGTTGACCAATTTGTGAATTTCAATCATAATCTTCCGCTGTCTGTCCTGATCATCACGAATCGATTCCTTAAATTCCTTCAGTTTCGGGAAAAATTTTGTCGATTGTTCGGTTGTCAGGTCAAGGAATTCCGTCATTTTCCAGACACGCAACGATTCTATCCGTTCCCGCCTGTCCGGATCCATCGGTCCCATAAAATCTTCCTGGGCATTAATAAATCCCATGCAGAGAAAGACTAATATTAACGTTAATCCCAATATCTTTTTCATGTATCCTCCAATCTATAATATTTCATATTTTAATTGTTCTATCACCTTTTCAAAATCCTCATTATCAAGATTGGCAGTTGCCAATAGATAGCTGTCGACTTCCGATATCTGAGGATTTTCAACAATCTGATAAACGGCGTCCCGATAGAGATCATCAGTGGACAAATCAATGTCGCCGTTGGAAATATCACTATCATCCACCGGTATCTCTCCGAAATAACCGGTGTCTGTAAAATTGAGATAATCACGCTCCCGATTCAGTTCGGCAACCCACTGATTGCCAGCCGGTTCGGTCTCGATTAGCGAAATAATCGTTATTACAACAACCGCCATTGCCGTAGCAAATGCCGGAATCGTCCAGAGTAATCGTTTTTGCCATGTGGATCTGCGATCAAGTCGTCCGTTCAGCGCCACGACAAGTTCTGCGCCATAACCCGGGGTCATTTCAACGCTATCCCGCTTCATTACTGCGGTAATGGCTGACAGCGATAATTGATAGTCACGGCACTCTTTGCACTCTTTGAGATGCTCACTGACCTTATTATGATCTGTCGACGAAAGATCGCCACTTGTATATAATGGTAAAAGATCTTCATAATCTTTACATGATTTCATAGCTGACCCCCATATTCTCCAGAACACTTTTTAAATTTTTCAGGGCATGGGAAAAATTGACCTTCGCCGCATTTTCCGTTGAATCCATTATGTATGCCACCTCTTTGAAGGACAATCCCTGATAGGATCTGAGAATAATTACCATTTGTTGTTTAGGAGATATTTTTTTTATCGCTTTCTGTAACAAGCTGTTTGTTAATTCGGAATCATAAATGACGTCATCACCGGATTTCAGATCAGCTGAATCAAGCCTGATATATTGCCGGGCTTTTTGTCTGCGTAAATAATTGATGCCCGTGTTGACTGCAATTCTGTAAATCCAGGTAAAGGGCGCTGATTCCCGGCGAAATTTTGATAAGTTCTTATACACTTTTATAAATGTCTCCTGGGTTAAATCGTCCGCCTCGTCATGTGAAGTAACCATGCGGCGGAACAGACTGTATATCTTCTCCTGATTTTCAAGAACCAATCTGTTAAACGAATCTGCATTGTACTGTCTCACATTATCCGGTTTCAAATTATCCTTTACTTTTTCATTCCCTTTTGACACTTAGCAAGCCTTAAAAGTTAAATCCATGTTGTGAGGAAGAATATCCGACGAAATACTATTTGAATCAATATCAGACATTTGTGTATCTCTATCGTGAAATATTCCAATCAAAATCAATTTTATCAATATAAAAATTGCAATCTTCGAAACTTTTTCATGTATTTTTTCAATACCATCTGGTATAAATATACGCCCAATATTTTCTTTTCCCTTGAATTTCCGCTCTTCCCGGGAATATATTCCGGGCAATTGGATTAGTGAGGGATTATGATCAAGTCAATTATAAAATGGTACACATCAACATCACTGCTAACCCGCCTGCTATCCGGATTTATCCTCGGATCAATAACCGGCGGAATATTGTGGTATATTTCCATCAGGACGGGCAAACCCGTCGCGGAATCCGTAACGCCCTATGTTTCTCCGTTCGGATCGGTGTTAATCGGCATGTTAAAGATGATCGTTATTCCCGTAATTTTCTTCTCCCTGATTACAGGCGCAGCATCCCTGCCGATCAAACGCTTTGGCAGGATCGGTTTGAAAGTGATCGGCTGGTATCTGTTCTGTTCATTCCTGGCAGCATCCCTGGGCGCATTACTTGCCCTGGTCATAAATCCCGGCTCCGGCGCAAATCTCGAAGGCTGGCAGAAAATGGTCGTCACTCTCGGTACCCAGGCTAACGAATATGCCGCCGCCCCAACACCGGGCGGATTTATTTCAATTCTGTTAAATATGTTTGTAAATCCCTTTGAAGCGCTGGCAAGCAATAATTTCCTTGCTATCATAACTTTTTCCATACTGTTCGGACTCGCTATACGAATTATTTTAGAATCATCCCGGGATAAGAACCGCCTTGATACCCTAAATCAACTCGTTCAGCTGATCGAAGCCGCCCGGGACGTTATTTTTAAAATGGTCGATTGGATACTCGAATATTCTCCCATCGGCGTACTGGCATTGTCAATCACCAACTTTGGACTTTACGGACCGAATATTGTCGGACCTTATATTAGCGTGACTCTCGGAGTGATCACCGGTATTCTGATGATGGTATTTGTTGTATATCCGATTTTATTATTTGCGGTCACGCGGCAGAATCCATACAGGATTATGAAAGGAATGGACGAAGCCATGATTACCGCCTTCATTACCAGGAGCAGCGCCGCTACTCTGCCGGTTTCTCTGCACACCGTTCAGGAAAAATTGAAAGTCCGCAGTGAACTGGCGAGTTTCTCACTGCCACTCGGCGCTACGATAAATATGGATGGCGTTTGCGTCCATCTTCCCATGTTCGCGGTTCTGGCTGCCAATATGTTTCACATTCCCCTGACCCTGACCGGCCTGATTGTGCTGGTCATTACGACCGTCCTGGCATCCATCGGCGCCGGCGGAGTCCCCGGCGGCAGCATCATGCTGTTGTTTATTATTCTGCAGACAATGGGCCTGGACAGCACTCAGATAGCAGTCATTGTGGCTCTGGCTATGGGTATCAATCCGATTCTGGATATGTTTGAAACTGCGAATAATGTTACCGGCGATATGGTCTGCACCTATACGGTTGCCCATAATGAAAAATTAATCGATCAGCAAACCTGAATTATTCTATCTGATCTTTTCAGTAATACACTGCGGCTAAACCGGGTTTTCGGATAATCCACAACTTCGAATCCTGACATCTTCACCGTTTTAAGCAGTTCCTCAAAATGATGTTTATTTGTATGGATTTTCGGTTCTGTCATCAGCCAAGTTCCACCTGGTTTAATCATAAACAGTAACTCTCTGCAAAATGATTCAAAATCCGGCACTTCATGAACCATCCAGAATGTCAGAACGAAATCCACCTCTTCCGGTACACCTAACTGATTTGGTTTAGATAAGCGAGGTGATATTCTATTCAAGACGCCCCGTTTTGTCGCCCGCATTGTAAGTTTATCAAGCATTTCCCTTTGAATATCTACTGAGATAACCCGTCCATTCTCTCCAACAAGTTCCGCCATTCCAATTGAGAAATATCCCATTCCACACCCGATATCCAAAACTGTCATCCCATTAGAAATATAGGGCGAAAGAATTTTTTCAGGTTTGTGAATAAGTCTACGCAACGGATTATCAAAGGAGTATCCGAACCACCAGGGACAGACATGTTTGTCTAGGAATAAACATCTACGAAAATAATGAATGATTCTTTTCATAATAGTTCTAGTCGTGTTAGTCCCAAATGACACCTAATTTACGTTATGTGGTTATAACAAATAATCCCAGTTGTTCTTCCGTTCTCCGTATGATACCTTCATCTACACTTTGTTCGATCAGCAATCCATTCCGGATAAAATATATACAACTTTTAAACACATTCAACTTTGACCAGCGGCTTAACATCAACGCATAAAGGTCTAACTGGGCATTATACTTTGTCATCAGGAAATCATCCGGATATTCGGCAATATGATCGGATTTTAAATCTATTATCACATACTGATCTTTCCCCATCCGAAGTAAAAGATCAATTTTTCCCTCTATCAGTGTATCATGCAGATGTGCATAAATATCGATTTCACGCTCAATTTGAACGGCGCTGTTCAGAAGATGATACAGTTTATTGTCCGGATGCAGCAATTTTCCGCCCCACTCCACCGCCTGTTTTACAAGCCTTTTTTCTTCTTTATTATCCAGAAAATATGGTTTAATCAGCTGGGCTACATAATTACCCAGAGCATCGGTTTTTTGATAATCCCACCAGCTGAACGCCCGGTGGATAACCGTGCCCATTTCCAGAGCGGACAGTGATTTTTCAGGCATCATCGTTGATGTATCTACAGAAGAATACGCTTCGTAATCCGGCATTTTTCCCGATTGCTCACTTACCCAGCCGGCAAATGCTGTAGGTGTCACTTTTTCTATTTTGGCTTTAGACGGTATCGGGGAAATCATTTCTAATATTTTCTCTTTATCAGAATCAGTAAGATGGTTGGCAATTACAGGTGATTCCGGCTGAAGTGTATTGAAATCATTATACAATTCCGTTATTGTACTTTCATGCTTCGTAAACGCTTCATCATTCTCCACTTCAAAAAATGTCGAAATCGTCTGCCACAATGAAGATCCTGGTTTTTTACTTGTTTTCTCAACGGTTGATAATATTAAATATGATTCTGCCCGCGTTGCAGCCACATAAAGCAGCCGCTTTTCCTCGGCAAATGACCGCTCTTTATCTATCTGTAATAAGTACCGGTATATAAATGAGTGGTCCGTTTGAAACACTGTTTTAAGGTTTAAAGCTATTCCATCCGAATGATGAATTAGCAGACGGTTCCAGTTGGATTTAAGAGGAGCCGCAAGTCGTGGTACGATTATAATCGGAAACGATAATCCTTTTGCCCCATGGATAGTCATAATGGTCACGCTGTTTTCGCTTTCGGAACTCAGATTGGCTTCACCCTCACGCAGCTGCATCGCCTGGTATAGTTTAATGCGCCGTATGAAATCCACCGGGCTGATTTCCTGAACCGTACTCCACTCAACAGCCAGATCAATCAGCTTCAACACATTCGCGAGGCTTTGTTTTTCATCGGGAAACGCTGCCAATACCGACAGGTAGCCGGTTTCATCCAGAATTTGCTGAATTAATTCTGCCGTTGTGGAAACTGGTAGCTGTTCATGCAACTTCTCATAAAGCGCATAAAATTCCCTGAACTGTCGAAAATGGTCCGGGTTTATGGTTTCCAACAGGACTTTATCGTCTTTCAAAATTTTCTGTATCCCATCCATCAAGCCGTTGTCCGTTGTGAAAGACATCAATGCCACATCGCTGATACCGACCATTGGAGACCGGAGAGTCGCAATTAAAGCACACTCATCAAACCAATTCAACAGCGCCCGGATAAAATTGATGACATCCAGCACTTCCCGGCGCTCATAAAACCCAATTCCCGAGCTTACATAATAGGGAATTCCCGCCTTTTGCAGTACTTTTTCAAATTTTTCCTGGTGTGTTCGCGAGCGGAGCAAAATTGCATAATCCCGCCATTCTGCGAGCCGCAGCTTACCATCCTTCTCTTTTACAATTGCCTGTTTATGAAGAGCCTTCATCCGTTGAACAATATGCGTCGCTTCCGCATCTACAGATGAGAAAACGCATTGATGACCCAACTTTATATCTTTGGTTTCTTCGATTGAATCATTCTCCGCATTGACAATTAACAATTCCACAGGAATTGATTCAGAAATAGTCGAGTCGGCAGATTCCACCGGTTTATCATAACCGACGTCATATTTCGGTTTTTTCTCCTGAGTATTATACAGAAATGAAAAAAAGCGATTATAGAAATCGATCAACGATTTCAGGCTGCGGAAATTCTTATCAAGATACAACAGAGGTTTCAATTCTTTATGCGTATTAAAAATCTCCACTTCGGCGCCGCGAAACCTATATATAGACTGTTTTTCATCCCCGACATAAAACGTGATCAATTTGGCGTTTAATTCGATCATGGCTTCAAAAATGCGGTTCTGGATCGGACTGATATCCTGAAATTCATCCACCAGTAAATGGATAAAGCGGTTCGCATAATTTCGTGCTGCCTTTGACCGCCGCTTGAAAAATCTTTCCGTCTCAATCTCAAGCCCATTGAAATCAATCAAGCCTTTGTCGTTCAGACTGACCCGGTAATGTTCAATCCATTCCATAGCCAGCCCGGCAAAAGATATCATCAAAACAGCGTTTTGTTTTTCAATATCTTCATTAAAGGGAAAGACCTGATCTTTTATTATATTCCATTTTTCTTTTAACTGACCGACCAATTCTCTGAGAACAGTCAATTCATCTCCCCAATTCTCTTTTCTCCCTTTTCGGGTTGAACTAATTGCTTTATTAAGAGATTTATCCCATAGCTCGGCTGGAATGCGATTGCGATCGACCGCTTTTACAGCTTTAAATATCGTCATTATTGCCTGATGCAATGTATCATCGGGACTCCTGGAATTAAACGATTGAAAGCTGTTAAGGATGTCTTTGACCATAGGATCATTGAACAATTGTTTTAAGAGTTTCAGCGTATATTCTTCATGGGAATTTTTAAATTGGAGGTGCAGATTCTCTACGGTACGCTCACATAATTTTATCAGAAATTCACTGCAATCCGCCTGCTGCTGCCATACCGAATTCAACATATCTTTAATCTGATACAGATCAAAATGCCGGATTAACGTTAAAAGTGCAGGATTATTCGTCCGTAATTTTCGCTGCAGAAAAAATTCCAGGATTTCTTTACGAAGAATGGCTTCTTCAATTTCATCAATAATCCGGAATTGGGGATCGATATCTATTTCATTGATATTATCCTGAAGTACGCGGGCACAAAAACTGTGAATGGTCGAAATTGGCGCCGTGTTAAGTTTGTCGAGTAATTTCGGAACATTTTGACCGGCTGACGGATCGGCATTGCGAATTGTCCGGCGAATACGATCCTTCATTTCACCAGCCGCTTTTTCCGTAAATGTAATTGCAATAATTTCATCGATATCGGCATGTTTCTTCTTGAGAATATTCACATACCGTTCGACCAGAACACGGGTCTTTCCGGTGCCTGCCGATGCCGATACGATAAACGGTTTTTCTATGTTTTCTTTTGCTATCTCATAATCATTCATAATGCATCCAATAGGTCAACTCAGGACTTCTTATTCAAACTTCTTGAAAATACCCTGTAAATTCTCTAATATTAACTCCGAACAGACAGGGAGGAACAGTGTCTTTATACCAGCCTTTTACAAACGAATGGATCACCTTTGGGATCTTTTTGGTGACAATTCTCAGTTTTGTCGCCTTCAGCGAAGTACTTCGCAAAACATTTAATATTTCCGGAGAAAACACCCGCCAGTTTGTCCACGTCGGCGTCGGCTTATTGGTCATTTCCAGTCCATTTATTTTCAAATCACCGGTTCCACCGTCGGTACTCGCCGGTATTTTTATTGTCTTGAACACACTTGCGCTTCGGACGGGACAAATGAAAGGCATGCATACTACAGAGCGATTCTCTTTCGGCACGGTGTTTTTTCCAACATCTTTTCTCATTCTCATCCTGCTTTACTGGACTTCAGACCCGGCTGTGTTGATTATCGGCATGTTGATCATGACGCTTTCAGATCCGCTTGCTTCAATTATCGGAACACGCCAAAAAAGTCCCCGTGTGTTTACATTATGGAAAGACTCAAAATCCATTCGCGGCTCACTATCAATATTCATCAGCGCTTTTCTCATTACATTAGTAGCTCTACCTATACTTCGAAATTTACAGGGAAACGAGATGATGTCGTTAATCAGCTTGTTATTAATCGGATTCACAGTTGCAATCGTCGCAGCTCTCAGCGAGTCGATCTCTTTTGCCGGTTCCGATAATCTGTCCATGCCGTTATTAAGCGCCTTAATGCTGGATATCATGTTGCATTCATCGTTTTCAGAACAACTGATGGTAGTCGGGTGGATTTCTTTCTCCTTTTTACTGGCATTCCTTGCCTACCGTTTAAAGGCATTAACCCTCGGAGGGGCTGCCGGCGCTATGCTGTTGGGTTCGATTGTCTTTTCGATTGGCGCCATATTCTGGGTTATTCCCATGGCAACATTCTTTGTCCTCTCATCTATATTATCCAAAATCGGTAAATTGAAACGAACCATCCTCAAAGGTATTATCGAAAAAGGCAGCCAGCGCGATATTCTGCAGGTATATGCAAACGGCGGGATTTCACTCATAATGGCTGTTTTGTATCACTTCACATCGTATGATCTGTTCTACCTGATGTTTCTCGGGTCACTCGCCGCAGCCACGGCTGACACCTGGGGAACTGAGATCGGAATATTTTCAAAAAACAAACCTCGCCATATCCTGACGTTCATTGAAGTCCCCACCGGAACTTCAGGCGGCGTGACATTCCTCGGCACATCGGGATTTTTCATGGGCGCAGGTATTCTCACCCTAAGCGGAATTTTTCCAATATCCGGTTCCGTTCTGCAGCTGTTTATTATCATTGTGATCAGCGGCATCATAGGCGCTTTGATCGATTCAGTTCTTGGCGCCACAATTCAGGCACAGTATAAATGTCCTAACTGTCAAAAAACAACCGAAAAATTAATTCATTGCGGTTCTTATAAAACCGATTTGATTTCCGGAGTACCCTGGATCGATAACGATGTCGTTAATCTCGCTTGTACGACATCCGGCGCACTCTTTGTACTTCTGTTCTATTTTCTTTTTGTATAGATCAATCATCATTTTCAGATAGTTCCCTCAGCCGGTTATCAATCCGGCAGAGTTCATAATAATCACACTTGCCGTGTTTACATCGTTTGGTTACATCGTGGGGTTTTAGCATAAAGTTACCCTGACGGATTTGATTTAGCATTTCGGCAATTTTAATTTCAGTTTGCTCTAACAATAGATCAAGTTCAGATGGTGAAATTTCGGTTGTACGCTTAAAATAGGGTTTTGTAAAAACGCCTTTTGCCAATTTTCCTTCATAAAAAACATATGAATAAGCGCCGCCAAGATCCGTATCTTTACGGTTTTTGCGTGTTACTGTCAGGTAAAAGGGAATCTGAAAATGGATACCATCCTCAACGCCTTTTACCGGATCCTGTACCGACAATCTCGATCGTTTATACTCGATAATGATTATATTTCCATCCCGGTTTCGGTCAATCCGGTCGATTTTCGCCTGAAATGATACAGTACTCTGTGAATTATCTGAATCTGAAGGATTAACAGGCAGATCAAAGTGGAAAACCTGCTCGAGTTCTCCGGGAAAAAATCCACTATCCAGGGAATTCCTCTCCCGTTCAATAAATAACTCTAACCCCTTTTTGAGATCACTCAATTTTTTTTGCCAGAGAGCATCTTCGATAAAACCAAATGTTGTCCGGAAACGATCATTGGCATACACAACCGCATTATCAATTTCCTGGCGTAAATCCCGGTTGATATAATTCTGCCATTGCTCAAAACTATCACGGTCGGCATGTTTCAATACATATTCAAACAATGCATGAATCAAAACACCATCGGATAACGGAGATAATTCTGCCAGCGGTTCTTCAACCGTATCAATTTTCCAAACATCTTGACACAAATACAAAAACGGGCACCAGGCATATTGTTGCAAGCGCGTGATTGAAAGCCGCCTTATAAAACACTCTTCCAGCGTCCGGGAAAGCGACAATTGACCATTCCATTCACAGGATTCGTTTTTCTTGCGGAGAGTTTCAATGTCGATTTTTCTGTATATCTCGCTTGTTATCGAGATATCGATCAAATTATTAAAAAATTTCCGATCTTTTGAATCCCATTTTCGATGAAACATATTCAGCTGAATATCGGCAATAGACGCCGCATTGTCGATTGCCGGAATAACAGTTGCAGCTGATACAGATTCGTAAGATACCTGTTTACCTTCTCCGGAATGATCGGCAAATCCCATGAGTTCATCCAGAAATGCTGATTCGCTAAAGATATGTCCACCACTGTCAAATTGTGGAAAAGTAATCAAAAGTCTTTTATTAACCTGGTTGATCAGGTGATAAAACAGAAATTTTTCCTCGGCGATATTGGATCCGGTGTATTGAAAAATATTTTCACCTGCCTGTTTGTTAATTTTATCTCTCTGTCGGTTGTGTAAAATTGGATTTTCCCGGCGTTGCATGGGAAAATCACCATCAACCATTCCCAGCAAAATAACGGCGTCAAACTGCTCACTGCGGGCATTCATGATATCTGTAATCACGACTCCGGAGTCTATCTGCCGGACCGGCGGCTCCACTATAATGTTTGCTACCATCATATTGAAAACCATAGAAAAATATCTGAGCTGCACGACGGATCCGGAATCTCCCATTACCTCTAATTTCCGGCAAATCATTGTGATATTTGTCATCGATTCTGTGTATGAATCCGTTGAATTTTCCGGTTTGCAATACCGGGACAGCAATTCTATAATTTTTTTTGTGTATTCCATCCAGTGCGCCTTTTCCGGTAAAGTAATATCCCGGAGAAATCGACTGATTACCGGACCGACCTGATGAATTTCCCGGAGTTCTCTCACAAACACACCCAGGTCTTTTTCATCTTCGACATCCGAACTTAGAATTGTTTTAAGGTATTCCTTACGCCGTTTCAGCTGATCGATCCAGCTATCCTTGGCAAATGACAGTCCCCAGGCTGAAGATTTATACTCAAATTTTTGGATTATTTCCGATCCGTAATAATTACGAATATCCTGGATACGGGTTAGATCAATAATACTGTCACGACTGAAACTCTTTTCGTTTATTTCAATTATCTTATGAATCAAACGAACCGGAATCGTATTGACTAATTTTTGTCCGGCTTCTGCTACAGGTATTCCAAATCTCGGAAACAGTAATTGTATGAGCGATGTGTAATCATAAGATCCTCTGCTTATAATCGCAATTTGATCGGGAGAAAAACCTTTAGCAATCCATTGCTTGATCGTTCGTGCCGCGACATCGATTTCCGTTCGACGATTCGGGCAGCGGACAATTTTTACATTCCGGCTATCATAGTTATTCTTCCATTCGACAGGTTCCCGTTCCTGAAATGATTGTTCAGGTTTATAAGTATTACGAAAAAATGATCCTGCCAGCTCGTTGAAATACGTCGGTGTTTGATCCCGTAATACAGTTATTACACACGATAAATCATCAAACATTTTTGAAATTGGATCAAGATACTCCAGAGACGGATGATCAGTTTCACCCGGAGCATATATTACCACCTTTTCATATTTTTGAACGAGCCGCTTCAACATTCGCTTTTGAACAGGATTAAATTCATAAAATCCGTCAACCACCAGCAGATCACCCACTTGCTCAACTTTATGGCGTTCAAGTATATCACAGGCTTGATGCAGAAGCTGAACGGTTGTGGCGATTCGTTTTTCAACCGAATACTGTTCCAGATAGCGCAAAATGGACAGATAGGATGTAAAATGCTGGTATGACACATTTTTTGATAGTGACTCCAGTTGTGAAATACTGAAACCGCTTTCCCGAAGATCAATTAGAATCTGCTGCAATAACGCCACCGATCCCGGCTTTAGAGCGCTACAGAGTCCCGGATTCTTCTGGAAAAACAGAAATAGGAGAAACCATTCCTCACCCTGGCTGATGATTTTGTAGGACTGGTGAACCAAATCAAGAATACGATTCGCCCAGGCGAAAAAAGTCCCAAAGTACAATTGCCCGGGGAGAGTGGCTTCGAGAGATGTTAACAGAGAAGTTTTCAGCTTTCGTATATGGCGTACTGATGGCAAAAGAAAATCCACTTTTTTACCGGACTGAACTTCAGATTGAAAAGTGTCGACAATATGTTCGGTATGATCTAAATAAACCGGACCAGTATAAATATGAACTTCTGACATCGTGGCTAAATCTAATCGAAATACCATTTAGAGCCAAGATTTTCTCGGCTTTGTTCTCCGGAAAGTGTTCAAATCGCTGAAAAACCGCGAAAATAACAAGAAAAATGATGTAGAAACAATATTTCCGATAAAAAGTCTTTGCTAAGTCCAAAATTTTATTATAAACTGTAGCGCTGTTTGAATAGGAACTATATCCTCCGGGAGTTTTTCCTGAAAGAAGTCGTTTTAATCACAAAGCTACATCACTTTTCATGTGAATTCAAATGTTCAAATTTACCGAGATTTGGTGCTCCCAGCATCCTGTCCCGTAAATTAAACATTTATCCACAGTGAGAAGTCACGAGGAGACATTGATGCAAGGTAGTAAACTTTACGTAGGGAATTTGAAGTATTCCGTAACAAATGAACAATTAGAAGAATTATTCGGCGAACATGGCGAAGTAAAAAACGTCAATATTATCACCAATAAAGGCTTCGGTTTTGTTGAAATGGGAAGCCCTGAAGAAGCTGAAAAAGTCAAAGAAGCTTTTGACGGTAAAGAGTACGATGGACGTACACTTAGAATCGACGAGGCTCGTCCGCCCAAACCCAGATTCTCAAGAGAATCTGGCAGCAGACGCTATTAAAAACTGGCGTTGATTCACTAACATAATATTAAACTATCTCTCCCATCTTCTAACAGCACAGATGTGGAGGGATGGTTTATACAGTTACGTCTATAAGTTTATATAATTTATCAGATGCGCGGATAACTGTCGGCAGGGAGATCGTAATCCGAGCGCCCTTTTTTGTTTCTAAAACAGGATTATCATCGACGCGTATTTCATCTACAACAGATTCGATCATACCGGTTGTCGGACCTGTTATCAGTATCCGATCACCTTTTTTCAATGTTTTTGTTTCAATTATAAATTCCGCAACCTTCGCTTTCCGAAAATAGTTAACCCCTTTGCCAATATAGATTTTTCGCCGAGTAGCTCTGGAACCATAGCGGTCGCTCCATTCTCCCAAACGTTGTCCGAGATAATATCCATCCCAGAAACCACGGTTAAATACTGCTTTTAGACGTTCAATCCAGCTTTCAATCTTTTCTTTTGAATACGTTCCGGTCAAGATAGAATCGATGGCGTCCGAATAGCATTGGCTAACGGTGTACACATATTCCGGAGATCGGGCTCTGCCTTCAATCTTTAGAACTGTAACTCCCGCACCCAATATTTTATCAAGAAAATGAATCGTCAGCAGGTCTTTGGGAGACATAATGTGTTCGTTTTCGATTTCAATTTCGTCACCGGTATCCGTATCTCTGACTGTATAAGATCGACGGCATATTTGCAGACACGCTCCGCGGTTGGCGGAATAATTCGTTTGGTGTAAAGACAAATAGCACTTGCCGGAAATCGCCATGCACAATGCGCCATGGACAAACATCTCAATCCGGACGAGTTCACCGGAATGCCCGGTAATGTGTTCTTTCTGAATCGCTTCGGATATTTCTTTCACCTGGCCGAGTGTCAGTTCCCTGGCAAGAACAATAACATCTGCAATCCGGGAGTAATATCGTACCGACTCAATATTGCTGACATTTGCTTGTGTTGACAAATGTACCGGCAACCCCTGTTGTTGAACGTAATCGAATACGGCAGGATCGGAAGCAATAATCGCATCAACGCCGCTAACTTTGGCTTCATCAACAATTTTTCGCATCATATCCATATCGCTATCGTACATCACTGTATTCAATGTCAGATAGGTTTTAATTTCCCTATTAGCCGCTATATCGACAATCTTTTTTAAATCCGCCGTTGCAAAATTCTTTGAAGATCGCGACCGCATATTAAGTTTTTCGACGCCAAAATAAACCGCATCGGCGCCGCCCTGAATCGCCGCCTGCAGGGATTCAAAAGACCCGACCGGTGCCATAAGTTCTATATCTTTACGAATAATATTTTTCACGCCGTCAAGTTAGCGCTCAAAAATCATTATTGCAAAGTGAACAGCAACGATCATTCAATACATTTATTACATCCTAACCTGGATAAACCCCTGTACACTTCGTTACCGGGCAGGCAGAGCTAAAAAGGAAAAGAGTTAAAAGTGAAAAATGAATAGGTTGTTCCAATCCAGGCGATTCTGGTAGCTGGTTACTGGTTACTGGATAAAAACAATTATCAAGTAACAAGTATCAAGTATCTGATTTGATTTGAATAATGATCATTTATCATGCAAAAAACTTTTACAAAAAAAAACAAGAAAATGACTAGTAAGGAACTATATATACCGTGAAAATCTATGATCAATGATTTTTCAGACACCTGAAAGAAAAAGCCCGCTCTGAACAGGGCGGGCTTTCAGTAAATATTCCAAACCACCATCAAGACAAAGCTTTCAGAGCTTTTTCCGCTGCCTTTATTGTCGGTTTAATAGAAATATTTTCACCTACTGCCTGTTGGATCCAGAGATTGGGTGTAATCGACCCTTGAACACACATACGCTCCATCTCTACCGCAAGATTCTTATCCTTGATAAATTCCTCAATCTGGAACTGAATGATATGACCGATCGGATAATCGGGCAGATACAAGCCTCCGTCGATCATATGGGAATAGATCGCCAGGATAGGCGCATCTTTATGTCCCAGAACCGGGAAGAAATATTGATTCCAAACATCCTTCGCGATCTGAATTACCGCATCCCGTAATTCCGCTGCCGTGGCTTCGGGATTATCATACATCCAGCGCCAGACTTTCATATCCACCAATGAGACCCCGGCAATTTCCCCGGTGGACCAAATCTGATTCAGGGCGTCCAGGTATTCCGCATTCGGATCGTCAGTATGTAATCCCAGAATCTCCAGGTCTCTTTTCTGGAATACAAAGGCAAACGCTTCCGTAAACGCCGTATTCGGCACTCCTTCCAATAGCGTATGATCGATCTTGTTTAATGAAAAAACCTGTTCAACATTATGCCCCAACTCATGTATGGCAATATTAAAACCTTTATAATTCATACCGTCTTCCGGCACCCTGGTTCTCAGATGAGCATTGTCCGAACGGCGCCCTGCTCCCATAGCGTGCCCGGCGCCCCGGGAAGGATCGACCTCGATTTTTGATGAAAGAAATTCGGCTGTTTCCTGATCGAATCCCAGTTTCATCAGGATATTCGGAATATCCCGCTCAAAGTCTTCCACAGACGGATATTTTGCGGCAACGATCTCATTCAGCTTGCTTTCACTGTACTGCGATGCCGGTTTGAATCCTTTATACCAGATATCAAAGGATTCGAGATCCCGCCCCAACCGTTTTTGAATTAGCTGACCGGTTTGCTTGAATTCTTTTGAAGTCAATAAATCCTCAAATAATTTCTCAACCGTTTTTTCGGGAATTTCCCGGTCCCTCTGAAAACGCCGGTCGATTTTGCTGGGGTAGAGCGGGTAATAAGGATCAGTGGCTTTCTCAGCGTGAAAAACGGACAACAGCATTTGATAGCGGGTATCCTCTTCCCGTGAATTATCACTGCTTTTACCGCTGACTTCATTAGTCGATACTTTCCAATCCACATCGGGATTATCGATTACAACTTGTGGAATTTCCTGAAAAATGATCTTTTGCATGACGTCATAAATCATTTTTTGCCGCGGAAAACCGTCAGATTCGGCATATTGGGCTTTGAGTTCGTCCCGCAAACCCCAATGGGTGATCAGTTTCAAGCCTTCGGGAAACAATCGCTCGTCATTTTCGTTCAGCAGATTATGCATATAAATGTTGTAATTGCTGATATAGTTATCCGCCGTGACATAGGTTTCATATTTCTGCTGAGAAACGTCCGACGGTACGCGTGATGTAAATTGCTGCGCCAGACGCACTTCCGCCCATTTTTGACGGGACCATTTGTCACCCTTTTTCAGGGCATCTTCCAGGGATTTAATTTCAAAATTCAACAGCACGAAAAAGGCGATTTTAGTCTTGTAGAGATCCTCTTCCACATGAGAACTCAAATTGAAATTCGCCAAAAGATAATCAATCGGGAAAATCGGACCCGTATCCACCTGCAGATTCCATTGAAACTGACGCACTTGTTCCACTAATGTCCCAAACAACGTTTCAAATGATACCTCCAACCGTTCAAACGCCTTATCCAGATCATTTTTATCGGCGATAAAATTGTTCATACAGAAATCTTTAAACGCTTCGTCATTCCCATCGGCATCACACCAGAGTTTTTCCGCCTGTTTGACGCCGGTTTCAATTCGTTTGCGATGTTCCTTACCGTATTTTTCAAGCATCTCATCGAAAACGGTTTTGACGGTTTCTTCCTGCATTTTAACACTCTCAGGCTTTTTCGGCTGACAGGCTGAAAACATCATTGCACTAATTAGCATGCCGAAAAGCATTACAGTGATTACAATTTTTTGCATATCTCCTCCTCATAATTATATATTTTCTATTTATTATTTACAAAACATAAAAATTATTCGAAATTGATTTAAAATATTCTTATGCCACTTTCAATTTATATTTATCTAGAATTGTTTCAATTTCATTCATTATTTCTTTAACTATTTTTTCATTTTCTTTTCGATATTCAATTGATAGATATTTGTACACATCAACAGTATTCTTACATCTATTTAAATCTTCATGAATTAATACTAATTCAGACTTTCCTAAATTGCCAAGTAAGAACTTAAACAAATTATTATTTTCCTTTTTAATTTTTATTAAAAACTCTACTAAAGTTGAATGTGATCTACACTGAAAATAGCCATCGGGACATAATCTCCTAATGTAAATTATTAAATCTAGTATTTCATGAAAATATTTATTCCAATCATTCAAGCCTATTTCGCCTTTATAATTTGAGATATTTAACAATCTATCATAGATTACATTTATTGAGCGACTATCTTGAAATACCCTCTCACAAATCTCTCTAAATCGATATATTGCGTCCTTAAATCCAAAATTATATGATAATTTGTTATATAAATCCCATTGCATATTCGAATAAATATATCTATAATTTTCTTTAAGTCGTTCAACCATCTCAAACATTGCTAAATAATATATACGAATATCTGAAAATTTATATGCCTTAATTATGATTTCGTGAATATCATTAAAATCATAATCACTTTTATTTTGACTCTTAACTCTATATAATTTTCCGATCCGTCCGACAATATTGATTGGATCATACAAATTTTGAGTATGAGTAATAAACCAAAATATTAGTGTAAAACTCAAAACCGAGGAAGAAAGAATATATGGAATTATTGTTTCAACTTTAAACCATAATACAAATATTGGTGATAAAATATTGAATATAAACAAAGTAGCATATAGAATTGTTGGAACATCAAGAATTAATTTTCCCATAGTGTATTTTGCTATTTGTGTGTATACTAAAATAATTGTAAAAATGATAGCAAATACGGCTGCCATACCTTGAGACAGTGCACTAAGTAAATACAAGATATTTGCCTGTTCTAAATTCCAATACATATCTCTCGAAAACCAAAGAAGCACAATAGAAAATATAAACCAAACAACTACACCAATAACTAATAAAATATTATCAAAGATAGGTGTAATATTTCGCCCACTTCGATCAATATAATTAATGATTTTACTAGTTAACGCTGACTTCATCACTCAATTCATTCTTGCTATAATCTTGTTTGATAATCATAAATTTATTTCCACAGAGCGCTAATTGGCAATGCAAAATATTTTTTACCAAAGGGAATTATATTTTCACCAAGATAAAGAACAACTCCATTAACAAATTGATCTCCTGCAGTTTCACTTAGATCTTTAAGCCCTCTAAAATCATTAGCATCAACAGAATTTGAAGATTTAACTTCTATTCCTACGATTTTGCCCTGGTTATTTTCAAGAACAAAATCCACTTCTTTACCTCTTGCCGTTCTATAGTAAAATAGCTTTGGTTCAGTATCGCACCATGTAGATTGTTTAACCAATTCGTTCATCACATAGTTTTCCAGAATCGGTCCCAGATTGTCAGGATAATTCATCAATTGATGTCTGTCAAGTCCCAATAAGTAAGTTAACAATCCTGTATCATTTATATATAATTTAGGAGATTTAATGAGACGTTTGCCTACATTACGATACCATGCCGGCACTAATTGAATTAAAAAAACAGCCTGTAATAAACTAAGATAACGCTTCATTGTCGTGTTTGAAATACCTGTTTTCCGGTTTACATTTGAAATATTTAATATAGAAGCGCTTTGGGAAGCCAATATTGATAGCAGGCGCGGTATTTCAAATAATCCTTCTATTTTTGAGAGATCCTGAATTTCTCTTTGGATAATTGTTGTCACATATGATCTAAACCAGCGTTGTTTTCTTTTTTCCGATGAAAGTGTTTGAACTTCCGGATATCCTCCTGTTAAAATTTTCTCTATCAACCCCTCTCGATCTAATTCCTTATTAATCACAAAGGAAATTTCACCTGAAAATAAATGATCTATGAATAGACTTTTTGTCCTATGAATTTCATCATTTGAAAAAGGCCATAATGTTTGTATTTCCATTCTTCCGGTTAACGATTCAGAAAGATTTGGTAAAAGTAAAATATTGGCGGAACCTGTCAGTAGAAATTGTCCGGGCTCTCTATTTCGATCGACCTGTCTCTTAATTGCTATAAACAATTTAGGAATGCGTTGAACTTCATCAATAATTACAGGACCTTGCAAACCAGATATAAAACCTTCAGGGTCATTATTAACAGAAGAAAGAAGTGTAAAATCATCAAAGGTGTAATACTGGCTTGAACTATTTCCGGATAAAAACTTCACTAATGTGCTTTTCCCGGTCTGGCGGGCTCCATTTAACAAAACTACAGGTCGATAAGAAATGGCATCAAGTAATTTTTCCTCTATATTTCTCGGTACAAATTTCATCATATTTTCCAGTGTGTGGTGGATTATTCACCACCTGGTGGTAAATATACACCAATAAATCAAAAGGACAAATTTAATTTTATCTAAATTGAACGATTATAATCTTAATATTGTCGGTTCATTCAGCATCTTCTTCCACATATTGGGGTCTGCTGCATATATTTGGTAATTTCTACACCCACCTGCTAAAACGGAGTAGCGGGCAGGCAAACAAGAGTGTTTGTGTTACATAAATCCGGTATTATCCGACACTGACTTCATCACTCAATTCATTTGTGTCATCGGCTTTTTTTCAATGTCAGAAACTTATTGCATTAACTTTTACATTATCATTTCGATAGTCTTTTGAAATATACCTTACACCAAACTGTTAATTATTAATACGTAGGCTTACTTCTAATCTACGATTTAATTCAATATCTTCGGCATTGTATAACTACAATTCTTCGCTTTTTAGTTTAAAAATTACAATAAAATTTCTCAGTTCTTCCGATCACAAAACATGTCTCTCATTAAATCAAGGTAATCGGATAAAAGCCTTGTCACAAGAAATTTCTTTCTAACGCTCTCCTTACCTTTTTCGCCAAGTTCCTTCCCTAAATTGGGATGTTTTATAATCTCTACAATTCTATCTGCAAATCCTTCATTATCAAAAGGGTCGACCAAAAGACCATTTACTCCATCAACAATTTGCAAAGGTATACCACCAACATTTGACGCCACTACAGGTCTTTCTTTCCAGAGCGCTTCAGAAATAACAAGACCAAATCCCTCTCTTATTGACTTCTGAATTATCACATCCGATCTCCGTTGCAGAGCATTTACCAGAATATTATTTTCAGAAGTTATCAGAATAACCTCACCTTTTGCTATCAATTCATTTGCTTTTTTTTCTACTTGTTTAAATATCTTTACTCCTTCAGGATCGTCAGTCGCCATGCTACCACAAAGAACCAGTCTACAGTCAACCTCACTTTTTACCAACTTAAAAACATCCAATACACCCTCAGGGTCTTTCCACTTATCAAATCTCGATATCTGCGTTAGAAGCGGCTTATCCGTTGGAACACCGAACTTTTTAAGGTATTTTGAGATGACTTTTTCACTCAGTTCCATGTTTTTGGGAGATAGTGGGTCGATAACCGGATGAATTATTTTTTGATCCAAGTAAATATCATCTTTTTTATATTCCTCGCTTGAAAAAATTGCAATATCATAATTCAAAATGAATCCTTTTAGAAATTCCCATAGTTGTTCATTTGGATTTGAAATATCAACATGGCAGCGCCATACCCAGGGCTGTCTTTTTTTATAAAATTTAATTAGAGGAAGGGGCTGTGGATCATGTATAATAACACAATCATGATCCAGATGTGTATAGACCGAGAAATCTTCACTGGTTTGGACATATAACTTCTTTTTAATTTCGCTAAGGTTAATTTTATCCCCCTGCAGAGCATTGTGGAATTTTTTTGTGATATTAAAAAGGTCAGGGTTACCACGAATTATCCTCCAGCCGGCATCAATTCCTATCTCATTAAATAGTGGAATAAGGCTATTCAAAATTTCAGCAACACCGCCTCCCATATATGTTGAATTAAGATGAATTATACTCTTGCCATAAAGTCCTCTCGCTTTTTTATAAATTTCACTAATGACCTTATCCCCTACAATCTTACGGTAATCATTTAAATGAATCATTTCTTATCCCTCTCCAAAATTGTTTTCAATAACTGTCTTACTTCCATTGATGACTTTATTCTAAATTTAGCTGCAGATGAACCATGTCCCACCTTAATTGAATAAGCCCAATCAGGAAGTACGCTGAAAATATCTTCATCTGTCCAATCGTCCCCAACTGCTAAAATAAAATCAGCCTTATTTTTTTCAATCCAGTGAAGAGCTGCCCTGCCCTTATTTATTTCGGAATTTTTCACCTCAACAACTTTACTTCCTTCCAGAAGTTGAAGATTCATATTTGCAATAAGGTAGTTGATCGTTTCAACAAGTTCACGAGCTCTTATTTCTCCAAACTTGGTATCCGTTTTTCGATAATGCCAAACAAGGGATAACTCCTTCTCTTCAATAAAGGAGCCGGGAGTTCTATCTTCATAAAACTCCATAATTGGAAGTATCTCTTTTTTCCATTCCTGAGACAAAGGCTCAATCATTTCCCAATTACTACTCTTATTGCGGAACATCGCTCCATGTTCAGCTACCAAGCCGATATCTATTTTGCCAAACCATTTTTGTAGTGTATCCTTATCTCTACCACTAATAATTACTACCTTAGTCCCCGGCTGGTCAGCTAATTCTTTAATTAATCTAAGTAGCTCCATATCCGGCTTTGCCTCTCCAGGTAAGTCTGCAAATGGGACAAGTGTTCCATCATAGTCTAAAAAAATCAATCTATTCTTACTCGATATGTACTTCTTTACCAATTCTTTTATTGCTGAATCGTTAATTCTTTTTGCCAGCAATTCAATTTGAAGCTTTTTGGTCTTGTGAAGGCTCTCCAAAAAATCTTGTCCCCACCGTTTGACATCGTTGCGCATCAATCTATTTTGCATAAAAGTATTGCGTTTAATCTGCTCTTCTTTAGTCATGTTTACTGCCACCTTAAGCGCATCAGTAATTTCATCAATATTATTAGGATTAATGATCAAGGCATCTCCTAACTCCAGGGAAGCACCGGCAGTCTCACTTAGAATTAAAACCCCAATTTTATCCCTTTTACTTGCAATATATTCTTTTGCTATAAGGTTCATGCCATCTCTAAAAGGAGTGACAAGAGCAACATCCGCTATACAATAAAATGCTGATAACTCCGAAAATGGAAGAGAACGATAAAAATACAGAATAGGTGTCCAATCAATTGTACCATATCTACCATTAATCTGACCTACAAATTCATCAATCTTCTCTTTGAGTTCCCTGTAATGTTTCACTTTCGAACGCGAAGGTACAACTGTCAAAAACAATGTAACTTCCTCTTTATATTCCGGGTTTAACTCGAGGAAAATATCAAACGCTTCCAGACATTGAAGAATACCCTTTGAGTAATCCAAACGGTTAACTGATAAAATGATTTTTCGTTCGCCAATTTTTTTTCTATATCCTTTAATTTTTTTTTGTATTGCCGTATCCTCAACAGCTCTGGAGTATTTATTATAATCTATACCCATTGGAAAAGAATCAACTTTTATTATTCTATCGTCAACATTTAACTGATTAAACACATGTTCAATACCCAAAAGACGATTGACTGCATTAAGAAAGTGTTGGGCATAATCATAAGTATGAAAACCGATAAGGTCTGACCCTGTAATACCGCTAAGTATCTCTTTTCTCCATGGCAAAGTGCGAAATATCTCAAAAGAAGGAAAAGGAATATGGAGAAAAAATCCAATTGTTGCATCAGGAAGTTTTTCTCTCAAAATTCCAGGAAGCAGCAATAAATGGAAATCGTGTATCCATATAATATCACCAGGCTTTATAATCTCCAATATTTTTTCATAAAAAATTTTGTTTATATGTTTATATGCCTCCCATAATGTATTATCATAAACCGTATACTGCATGAAATAGTGAAAAAGAGGCCAGATTGTTCCGTTACAGAAACCTTCATAATATTTATTAACATCACTTTTTGAGAGAAAAATTGGATGCATATTTTTCGATAATAAATTTTTCTTTATGTCTATCTTATCACTCTCCACATCCGAAGTAAAACCGGGCCAACCAATCCACATACAATCGGGTGATTTACAAAATGAGCTCAAACCTGTCGCTAAACCACCCGCGCTC
>JADHWC010000092.1 GCA_016783665.1 Fidelibacterota bacterium
ATCTTTTCTATTGGGGAAATGACCGCTCATCCGAAATTTATCAGTTATATAGGACTGACAGCGCCTAAAGAGAGATTGGCTACTTTTATGGGTTATATTTTTCTATACGGCGTAATTGGATCGTCCGTTGGTGCGATAGTTGGAGCGAAATTGTATGTTCATTTTGTTGACACTCTGAATCAACCTCGTACACTATGGTTGATCTTTTCAATGATTGGCGTTATTACTATTATCAGTTTGTTTTTCTATAATAAATTCCTGACACCGAAAGAAACCGGTAAATAGATCGCCGTTACTGTAGGGTTGTGAGATGAAGATACCGAAACGTCTGCTGCGGAAAATACTTCGTGATTGTAAACGGTCGGGTTCCGGAATCCGTGCCGCCGATATTAAAAATAAAAAGTTTCTGATCTGTTTTCCTTTTGATGAACAATACCGAAAAATTGCATTCAGGGTCTTTTCTTCTGTTATAAAATCTCACCAGGAGAACTGCCTGTGTCTGATCTCTGAAAATGCCCGTGATTTACTTCGTGAAGTGAACGACGATTCAATAATTATCGTGTCTATCCCGGAGGATATTCAACGGAATCCAATATTGCCTTCAGGCGCAAGTGAAAAAATTCAAAGCGGAGATTACACGGTTGCAGTGGATTTAAATACAGGTTTTCATCCCTATACTGCGGCGGCGGTATTGAAGACCAAAGCCCCTAAACGCATCGGTTTTCATTCGGAGTATTCGGATTATTTTTTCAACATACAGATGACAAAAAAAAAGGAGGATCCGGTTGAATCTTCCTATCGGTATATTCATCATTTAATGGTTGATTCGTTTAAATTGTAGTGCGTATTGATGATGGTTCAATCCCATTAGTATTCATATAGAGGGCCAGTGGAAAATTTCGTATTGAGAATTCATAAAATTTAAATAAAATTTTCCTTGACGAACCGCTTGTATCCGATTATATTTACCGCCGCAAATTAATAGGAGTCTCGATGGAAGATTTGGTATGCCCGGAGTGTGGCGCCCCCCTGGAAGAGCAAGACTTGAGAGAATCGCTGGTCTGCAAAACTTGTAAAACAAAACTGCACAATCCTAAATATCTGAATTTCCTGGAATTACTGATGTATCACGATATTGTTGAAGATATTGATTTCTTTGATATGAGTTTGTACCGTGACGAGATTCTTAAAGGCGAACGGGAAGATTATGATGATCCCGATCCCGATCCCTCAAAATTCGAAAAACGCAAAGAAGTCTGGGATGAATTTGAAGATGATATAGAACTTAAGAAAGCTCTAAAAAGCGAAGATGATATCGAAGATGATGCCTGGAAAATATTCGATCCGGATATTTCGATAGATGATGAATGGGAAGAAGACGAAGAAGATAATGGTTCTGATAACAAATCGAAAAAGAAATCGAAAAAGAAATCGAAAAAGAAATCGAAAAAAAAATAGCAGGTGCAATCCATGGAACCCAAAAAACCGGTTACTCAATTAAAAATCGAATTACCCGAAGCAAAAGCCGAAGGCAATTACAGTAACTTTACGGTTATTTCACATTCCGGTGCGGAATTCGTAATTGACTTTGCCAGAATTATGCCGGGTACTCCCAAAGCGGTTGTCCAGAGCCGTATTATCATGACACCAATGCACGCCAAAACACTTCTCTATACGCTGCGTGATAATATAGCCAAATTCGAATCCAAATTTGGTGAGATCAAACTGCCGGAAAAAGGTTCGGATATGCCATTCGGATTTTCTCCAACTCCGAAAGATGGCTTGCTCAACTAATATCTATTTCTAAAATTATTATCGTGCGATGTGATTTTGCTGCTTACAGATAGCGGTCAAAGTATTCCAGCAATTTATGCATCAGATCGATGTATGCAGGATCCGACGTCAATTGCGATCCTTCCCACGGATAGAATATAAAGTCGATGCGCTTCTGAATATTCAGCATCTGCCGGGTCAGTTCAAAAGCGTTTATCATCGGGGCTAAAGGATTAGTGATACCCTGGATGAGCAGCAATTTTCCCTGGAGATTACTACAGATATCCGGCGAATTTAGTGACAGTGGATAATCCGAAGCGGCGATTTTCCGGAAGATATTTCGTTCATAAATTGAGTAAGACCGTTCCCAATTGTTTTCAGAAGGAATCACGACGCCGACGCTGAAACGATCCGGTTCCCGCAACAGCGCCATCAGGCTCAGATAACCGCCGTAACCGAAACCCCAGGTTCCGATACGGGATACATCGATGAATTCTTCTTTAGCAAGAACGTCAATTACCGCATCAATATCCTGAAGTTGTGCCTCCAGCGGTTCAAGCCCGCGGTCAGTATCAATTTTTTCGGGAAGTTCCGGTAGAGTAGGATAGTCGATTTCGGCGACGATATAGCCTTTGCTGCTGATCCATTGGGCAATCAAATTGGAAAACGCCCATTCATAAAGATCAGACACTGGTTTCTTGGCTTCATTCAGGAAAAGGATCAGGGGATATTTTTTTGAAGTCAGGTGTTTTTCGGGATACCAGAGCGTATAGTGCACATCTTTACCGGTTTTTGAATTTCGTGCTTTTTTATTTAGCGCCGTCATCAAGTGCTGCGCATTGGGAATCCGGGCGTCCGGAATTAACAACGGTTTGGATTTACTGACTGGAAATGTTCTTGTCCAGTACAGCTGTGGAGGTATTGACGCAGTTGAAAATATATCGATCAGGTACTGTCCGGTTGATGATAGCACAAAGTCGTGGCAACCGCGTTTGTAAGACACTTTAATCACTTTATCGTTTTTCTTGTCAATCGTATAAATGTGTTTTTCATAATGGTTGTCTTTATTAGCGGTAAAGAAAACCTGACCATCTGTCGCCCGCACCTTATAATCAAAAACAGTCCATTTACCCCGTGTTATTGAAACGGGTGTTTTATGCTGCAGGTCAACGATAAAGATATGCTGGTAACTGTTTTGGGTATCGCCGAACAGAATTTTTTGTTCCTGATTTGTCCAGAACAGCTTCGACCCAAAATCATTACACCATAATTCAGATTTTTTGGTGTACAAAGTGTCGATCTGTTGCGATTCAATGTCAATTAGGACAATATTTCGCGCTGTTAGATCTCTGGTCATGTAGTCGATTACCAGTTTCTTTTCATCCTTGCTCCAGAGCATGTCCCGCACAAAAAGTTGCCGGTCTTTTGATAAAACGATATGCGCTGTCGAGTTATCTGTTGCCAAATTAAAAATTAATATAGCCTGGGCATAATTTCCGATGAAATCAGGAACAGCAATTTGTTTCTCGGATGGTGACCACTGATAGTGAAATAGTGTGCCGTTATCGCTAAAAACGTCTGTTTTTTGATGCCGGTTCCACTGTATTGTATGAGATAGCTGTATCTCACGACCTTCTTTGATACCGATTAGCCGTAGCGTATTATCCCGGATAAACGAAACATATTTGCCGTCGGGAGAAACTGCCGGAGCTATTTCTCTGGAATCAGTAATAGTCAATGCCACCGGCTGATTCTGTTTGTTTGGAATGAGAGTGTAGATATCTCCCCGGTAAGTAAACAGGAGTTTCTGTCGGTGGGGGAACCAGGACAAGTTCCCGATGATTTGATCCGGATTGCCGGAATTTACATTATTAAAGGTCGTCAGCTGTCTTAATTTTCCCGATGGAATTTGCGCCAGCCATATATCGCCGTAGCGGTAGCCGTTTTTATTCCATATAAAGGCAACAGATGAATCTCCGGGCGACCAGCATATAGACGCAGGTGAATTGCCGTAAAACGCAGGCTGCTGAAAAATTGCCTCCGGACCCGGGACTATCTGAGCAGTTATGGTAATCGATAAAAAACATGCGAAAAAGAATATTTTTTTCATGGAATAACCTTTATTAAACCTTCTTATAGCAATTTTTCTCAATGAGACCTCTTCCCCGAAGGGATTCTTCGAACGAGGCAAAAGTATTGTCCTATGTAACAATATTCTTTTATTTTGCAAATATATTAACCACCCCTTTCTCACAGAGACTCCCGGTGGAGCAATCCCCTTCCGGCAGCTGCCGGAGGAAAGAGGGGAGGTTACAAACTTTTTTATAGGCATTTCTTTTGTCTCAAGGAGACCTCCGGTGAGGCAATTTAGTACAGTCATTTTTTAAACACAACTGAAATAAAGTAAGGATTCCGACGGGAATTTTCAAATGCTTTTAGTGATATGCGAAAAAATTAGGTGGTTTTCTTTAATAAAAAGATTTTATGGGCGTGAAAATGACGAAAAACCCACCAGGATTTTCGGATATTAAAGCTGGCATCTTCAACTTCCCGTTGCCATTCTTCGGGGTTCGCCATAAAAATCCGCCCGGGGCGTTTAGCGATTCTACGCTGGAAAGAGTGGAGAGGTGTGTGAATATATGTGGATACAATTGCCCAATTGCGGGTTACGCGGTTCAGTTCTTTCAGGATTTGATTGCGTTTCTCCCCGGTCTTTATGTGCTGGAGAAGCCGGAAATTGAAAACGATATCAAAGCTGTTGTCCGGAAAAGGGATGTTGAAAACGTTCGCCACCAGAGATTTGGCGATTTCGTGATGTTGTTCCCGTTGATATAATGCCGCATAGAGATTCAGGTCGGCGTTGGTTACATTCAGATCGTGTTCCAGGAAAGTCTGTGTGAACCTGCCGTAGCCTGTTGGAATATCAAGCAGGGTTTGCTGTGAAGAAGAAATATTTTTCAGAATGCGATCAACCAATCGAATTTCCCGCAGGGATACTATCCGCTGGTCCAGGTGTTTATAACGGGATTCAGCATATTTACGTACGCTGTCGATGCTTTTCCAGGTTTTGGAATAGGATTTAGATTCAGGTAAAGGAGGGTCGTCGCTCAAATTATAATTTTAATGATTGTTTCAACGTTAAACGTCTGGGATTTTACACTCATAAATCAAGAATGTCAAATTCTTTGTACCCGGACAGAAAAATAATTGTAAACATTCAGAACTGACTTAACAGTCGCTTTATTTCACTGATGTATTCCGGGGTCGTGCCACAACAACCGCCGACAATTTCCACACCGATATCCTTAATAGCTTTGATATTTCGGGCATAATAGGCAGAGCTTTCGGGGTAATGCAGCTGACCCTCTTTCATTTCCGGAATACCGGCATTGGGTTGTATAATGACCGGAGTTTTTACACAGTTTCTGATTTCTACAGCTAGCTTGACCATATGATCACTACCGATCGAGCAGTTGGCGCCAACGGCAGTGGCTCCGGCGTCTACCAGAATTTTCATGCTGTCAGACACGGGATTTCCCATTATCGTATTAAAACCGTTTGATGTGTTTTCAAAGGTAAGTGTGGCAAAGATTGGTAAATCGGATACCGACTGAATTCCCCGGATAGCCGCCAGGGATTCGTTTACATCGAACATGGTCTCAACAATATAGACATCCACACCGGCATCGGCGAGGACAAAGGCTTGTTCGGAGAAATTCTGCTGAGCCTCGTCGACGCTGATGAGTCCGAAAGGTTGCAGCATGTCTCCCAGTGGTCCGATATCGCCGGCGACAAATTGATCCTGTGAGGCAGCCTGTCGGGCAATTGTGGCAGCGGAGCGATTGATGTTTTCGGTTTCGTTCTCCAGTCCGGCTTTTTTCAGTTTAATTCTGGAACCGCCGAAGGTGTTGGTGGTAATCATATCGGAGCCGGCGTCGAGATAAGCGCAGTGGATGTCCTGAACGATATCGGGTTTTTCAAGATTCATCAATTCCGGTATTATCCCGCTTTTTATACCCTTGCGCATCAGCATAGTGCCCATAGCGCCGTCGAGCAGTAAACCTTTTGTGTGAATACGATCCAGAATAGTCATTATCTCTCCCGGGATTATTTCAACATGATCATTTTGCCGGTCTTGCTAAAACCATCGGTAGTTTGGATATGGTATAGATATACACCGGCGGCAACAACATTGTTATTTGTGTTCATACCATTCCACAAAACTCGATATGTTCCGGGTTCCTGTCTTTCTTTAACAAGAGTATTCACGCTTGTTCCCCTCAAGTCGTAAATCCTGAGTGTGACCGTTGTTTCTTTATATAAATCATATTGGATGGTTGTGCTCGGATTGAACGGGTTTGGGTAACAGGGATAGAGATGGTAATCATCAAGCCGGTCGGGCGCGTTACACAATTCAAACAGGCTGGAAGGAGTGATCGTATGGGAACCCAGGTAATCAAATGTATCGGGATCGTACACGATCCATTCTGAGTCGTCTGCGTTAGTTCCGGCGGAACTTGCCCAGTTGGTATTCCCTTGTCTTACGTTTGGTTTCCGCATTAAGGTGTGATTTTGAGTGGCTTTGGAAATACCGGCAACATCCCAGCCGTCGCCTAAGTCCGGATCGTCATATAATCCTATCACATCCAAATATGTCGTGTCTCCTGCCATTATTTTAACTAGTGCGCGTACATCATTGCCGCTAAAATTGACTACACTGGCGCGGGTGGTATCATCGGCAACATTCCGTATCGTTGAATCAGCGCCGGAATGAGTGATCACCCAAACATCTCCGGGCTGCAGAACGGTATCTGACGGGAAGGAATAGGATGTTAATTTCCAAGGATCGTTATTGTAATTTGACAAAATAGCATAATCGCTGAGATCGACTAATTTACCGGAGGCATTGACGATCTCGAGCGCTTTATTATAGCCGCTGCCTTCGATATATTCCGAGAAAAAGAGATTGGCGATCTCACCCGGACTAGTAGTGTCGCTCCAGATCCAGGCAACGAACTCCGGGCGGTCTATAAATGGATTACGGTTATGCTGGTAATCGGTATAAATAATATCGTTGCGGTTGCGTTCCCAGTTATCAACGGGATCGTCCAAATGCCATTGATACAAGGCAGATAGCTTGGCATGAAAAGGTTCGTTGGAATATTTATCTGGAAAATAATCAACTACTTCCAAATCCGGTTCATCGCTATCACCTTCATAGCGCGCTGCCATATAGAAAATGATACGGGCGACATCGCCTTTATCTTCGTCTCTGGGTTTCCAAAACCATTGTGATGAACTGGTATAACTTCCCGTGTTTTCACCGTTATATTGATATGGTTCATTACATTCGGCAAACCAGCGATTGTTGCGGGCAGTATTTATAGAAGGGATGCAAGCCCTTAAATTATGCAAGTCGCTTCCCGCCCCTTTTGTATAATTATCAACATCACCAATACCTCTCGATTTTGCCCATATATGTTCGCGGTTCCAGGTGACTCCGAAATCCCAGGTACCGCTGACACTATGATTAGAATAGACGACCCGGACGTTACTGCTATTGTTAGGATCTTGATCTGTTTCATCAAGAATGTACCGGGCATCTCCATAGGACTTTTCCGTATGCCCTTTGATGATATTATGCAGCGCTGCCTTAAGCTCAACGCCGACTTTTCCTTCGGCGTCATCGTAGTAACCGGCTGGAATGTCTGCCGGGAGCGTTCCTGACAGTATAAACAGAAGGATTATGGCAGCGGCTGTAAACCGCAATTGTGTAAGATTATTCAATAGTTTTACCCCAACTCTAATCGTTTATTTCAACTGTAAAGTTTACTATCATTTTGGATAGGATGAAACGGTTTTTGTCACATTTTACACCAAACACACACCTGACAGGTTTATAAGGATTTGCTCTCCACAGAGGATGCCATTGATTAAACCTGTCAGTTGTATGTAGAGCGGGACGCTACCAGGTAAAATTATCGCAGGAAGATGACTTTCTGGGTGCGGGAGAAGCCGCGATCGCCGCTGATCTGCAGTAAGTAAATTCCGGTTCCCACCAGCCGGTTTTGATGATCTCTGCCGCTCCAGGTGAAGCTGTACTCGCCGGCGCTGAGAGATGTGTTAAGCAATGTTCTGACCAGTTCTCCATTCAGATTGTACACCTGTAATTTTACCGGCGCTGTTTCAGGCAGGGATATCCGGATGTTTGTGCTGGGGTTGAAAGGATTGGGATAGCAGGGATAGAGCCGGAACTTATTGATATTGGCGTCGAATTCTTTGCTCGT
>JADHWC010000026.1 GCA_016783665.1 Fidelibacterota bacterium
TATTGGACGAATCGTTGGAGGCTGAACCGTCAACTGCCAGGCTGACCTTCACACCTACTTCGAGCATCTCCTTGATCCGCGCAATACCCGAACCGAGCCGCATATTGGAACTCGGACAGTGGGAAATGCCGATCTGCGCGTCACCGGCTTGCCGGATTTCAGCATCATTCAGATAGATGGAATGAGCAAACCAGGCATTGGAACCGATCCAATCAAGCGACTTCATGAATTCAAACGGGCGCATCTTAAATTTTTCTAGGCAGAAATTTACTTCAGCAGCTGTTTCAGCGAAATGGGTGTGGATCTGCAACTTATTTTCCCGGGCAATTCGGGCGGTTTCTTTCATCAGATCCGGGGCCGCCGAAAAGGGCGAACAGGGCGCCAGTGAAATGCGGGTCATTGCTCCGAATGAATCATTATGATATGTTTTAATTAAGCGGTATGTGTCTTCGGTGATCTGCGCTTCGGTCTGGATGACATCATCGGGCGGTAGTCCACCGTCGGATTTGCCCCTGGACATGGAACCGCGGGTCGGCTGGAAACGGATTCCAATTTCCCGGGCGGCTTCGATCTCCCGATCGATTAGCGTCGGTTCGGATTTATTCGGAAAGAGATACAGATGATCGGAAGTAGTCGTGCAACCTGATTTCAAGAGTTCGGCGATTGCCAGTTTGGCGCTGATATAAATAGCCTCGCCGCTGATACCGCGCCAGATTTCGTAGTTTGTGACCAGCCAGTCAAACAGTTCTGACTTTTGCGTCGCGAAAATATTGCGGGTCAGGGTCTGGTAAAAGTGGTGATGAGTATTCACAAAGCCCGGCAGCACCAGTATCCGGCTGGCATCAATGATCTGGTCAGCAGTGCCGGAAAATTCCTCCGGTCCGGCAGAAACGATCTTGCTGTCTTCGATATAGATATGCCCGCCGGAAAAGGCGTTTAACACATCCCCGAATTGGATATCGCTGTTCATCCGGCAACAGAGCAGAGGATTTTTTATTAAAATCGACGATGACATTATCTATCCAAGCCCGGTTTTATGGTTAAACTCCTCGATCAAGGCATCGATCTTCGGCGCCATCCGGTGGATCGATTCCCAATATTCACGGTGATCGTACCATTGGGCATTCAACTCATCCAACTCTTTTGCCTGCTGTTCGATCCAGGTATAGTATTTCAGGTTGTGGATGCGTTTCTTCTCGTAGAAATCCAGTTCCAGAACGTATTCGACATTGATATTATTAAGAAGTTCATAATCCCGGACGGCATCGTCATGGGTATAGCTCCCTTTTTCTTCATTCAGTTCGCGAATGCGGGAACCGTATAATTCCATGGAATCGGTGAACACCGTCAGGACAATATCATCTTCGGTCAGTTCATAATATTTGGCATATTTGATCGCCGCCACCATGTTTCCGATGGATGAAATGCCAAGCAGATCAAGATTCCCGGCGATATTTTGATCAACGCCATGCTGTTCGAGTAATTCTCGTCCAACCGGTTCATTGAACAGACGCAGCAGGCGAATCGTATGTTCATCATCCACGGCGACTACCATGTCGGTGTTCCTGACATTATGAATCCAGGGCACGTGTTTATCGCCGATGCCTTCAATCCTGTGACCGCCAAAACCATTCAAAAGCAACGTCGGGCATTGCAGCGCCTCGGCAACTGCGATTTTTGAAGCAGGGAACATCTCCTTAAGAAAATCACCGCTTCCCAGAGTTCCCGCCGAACCGGAAGTCAGCACCACTCCGGAATAGCGATCATTATCTCCTTTGACGTCTTTCAATACTTCCGCCATCGCATTCCCCGTAACTTCATAATGCCAGAGATGATTTCCCTGTTCGTCAAACTGGTTGAAAATTACAATATCATCCCGTGTCTCTTTCAATTCCCAGCATTTATCAAAAATTTCTTTCACATTGCTCTCACAACCGGGCGTAGGAATGACTTCGCCTGCGATTTTGGACAGCCATTCGAATCGTTCCTTTGACATCTCTTCCGGCAGAATCGCGATGGATTCGCAAGCCAGTAAAGCGGAATTATAAGCTCCGCCCCGGCAATAATTTCCCGTCGATGGCCATACCGCTTTCTGAGATGAAGGATCAAATTGCCCTGTAACTAACCGGGGAACCAGGCAACCAAAAGTAGCTCCGACTTTATGTGATCCAGTCGGAAACCATTTGCCAACCAAAGCGATTATTTTTACTTTAACGCCTGTTAATTCCGGCGGAAGAATCATATAATTGACGTCTCCAAATCCTCCACCCTTGGTAACCGGTTCATTCTTCCAGCTCACCCGGAACAGATTCCGGGGATGTACATCCCAAAGTCCAACATCTTTTAATTCTTCTTTTATTGAATCGGGAATTAACCCGGGGTTCTTCATCTGCTCAAATGTGGGAATGATAATATTCCGTTCTCCGCACCTTTTTACTGTGTTTGCCAGTTGCTTTCCATTTACTGTTAAATCGATCATAAATACCTCTTTCAACCACGAATTGCACTAATTTCACTAATTATAAAATAAAAATATTCGTGCAAACTCGTGTAATTAGTGGTTAATACACATATCGTTTCCAGTATAGTGAAGGTTCTCCAAAATTTATCAGAATCTCTACCTTTTTCTTTGTCGCCTTCAGGGCGTTAATAATTTGCGCCTCCTCGATTTCGGAACAACGTTTTATCGCTTTTATCTCAACAATTATCTCATCGTAACAAATATAATCCGGCACATAACAGGACTTCAATCGATGCCCTTTATATCCAATTTTCTGGCGTGGTTGTTCAGCGAAAGGAATATTTCGTAATCCAAATTCAATTGCCAAAGCCTCCTGATAAACCGCTTCAAGAAATCCGGGCCCAAGGACTTTATGTATCTCTATTGCCGCTCCGATAATCTCAAAAACCTCTTTTTTATAGAATAACTCAGTCATAAATAACTACTACTTAATATAATTTTTAATTCCTATTCGTGTAATTCGTGGTTCATTTATCTTAAAATCTTTTATCAATTCGTCAATTAATTCATTCCGGATCGAAATATACACTTCCCGTTTTAATTTCAAAACCCGTTTAAGTAGTTCGTAAAACCCCTTTTGTTCAACTATTTCTAATGGACCAACTTCGTCAATAAATATCGGTTCTGTTCCGTCTTTAATAATTTCTGCAATGATTCTATCGGCGATCGTAAAGGCTTGACCGGAAAAAGAAAATATCCCAAACCGACACATTTCATCCCAATCACCAGATATTGCATCGTTCTTCCGCACGAAAGGTGTACCTTCACCGGTTCTTAACCGGACGAGATCATATCCTTGAAAATTATTCTTATCAAAAACTTTCACGCAGATAAATCCGTCGCCCCCTCTTTTTTCATACAACGAACGCATATAGCGGGTTTTACCCTGGTTGACATTTCCCGTGATTATATTTACCAAAATTCTTCTCTAATTATTATCCCGCAAATACCCGCCGCTTTTGCCATACCTGACCGCCTGGATTTCAGCGATGATAGACAGTGCAATTTCATCCGGTGAACTACCGCCGATGTCCAGCCCAACAGGAATAAAGCACTGTTCCATGTTGGCGTTTTTCACTTCTGATTTGAGGTCATCGATAATGATCTTCTGCTTTCGCCGGGAAGAGACCATGCCGATATATTTCGGGTTCCAATCCGATTTATAAATTCGTTTTAGTATCAAACTGTCATATTTATGTTTATATGTAGCGATAATAATATAGGAATTTTCAACTACGTCCTTGTCCGATAGCACTGTTTCAAAACTGCTTAATATTTTTTCGTCAGCGCCGGATATTTTCTCAAGAACCTCCTTACGGTCGTCAATCACCGTGACAAAATAATCGAGTTTATTCAGATGATAAACCAAAGCGCTGCCGATGTGTCCCGCCCCAAAAATATAGATATGGTTCTTCGGGGCAAAATATTCAAAAAACAGAGTCGCCTTGCCGCCGCAAAGCATCCCTGTCGGAGTACCATCGCCTGCGGATTCGTTCATGGTGAACTCTTCAAGATAGTTATTTCCGGTCTTAAATATTTCCCGGGCTTTTTTTATCGCAAGTTTCTCAATCGTGCCGCCGCCGACTGTTCCCAAAATCGATCCGTCGGGATAAACCAACATCTTGGCACCGGAATCCGCCGGTCCCGAACCGGTTTTTTGCACAACTGTGACCAGAACGCCAGCGCCTTTTCCGCGATTGAGTTCCAAAATTTCGTTATAAATATTCTTCATCGATAATCCTCCCGAAAAAGGGTTGCAAATTCAATTCCTTCTAAATTCCGTCTGGGCGTAGCCTGCTCCATCTTCTCTAATGTGGAAAAAACGCCGATAATGACTTCATGGAGAAGGATAGTGGGAACGGCATTTACAAGTTGTTGAAGTATACTCATGATGTCATAATGTGACTGTTTAAAAAGTAGAAACGGGAAAGCATTACTCGTTGCAAAGCCTTTTCGCAATCAATTCGGACTCTCATATTCTTGTCAATCTGTTCATATTAAATTTCTGTTCTAACTCTTGAAAATTTCCAGATACCTCCTAAATACAAATATCCGGTTGCGCTTATACCCGGTCATTTCATGCAAAATATTCAAATTACAAAAATAGCGGATCAGCGTATTTGCCGTGGGCTGGGATACATTCAGCCATTCGCTTACTTCTGCAGCTGTGGTCAGTGGTTTGCAGTAGAGCCATCCCATCAGCGCGAGCCCTTTATGCGCCCGCCTGCCTAATTTGCGTACAATATCCTTGTCACATAAATCCTTGAGGGCAATGATTGATTGGAAGGTGAAAATGCTACTTTTTGCGGTTTTAATAACGCCCACCAAAAAGAACTTCAGCCATTGGCGCATGTCATTTTTTAAACGCACACCCATCAGATTATCGTAATAAAGCGTCTTATTACATTCAAAGAAGTCCGAGAGATATAATGCCGGTCTTTCCAGTATTTTATTACTCACGAGGTGTAAGGTAATCAACAAACGCCCGACACGACCGTTGCCGTCCAGAAAAGGGTGAATAGTTTCGAACTGGTAATGGGCAATGGCAATCCGCAGCAGTTCCGGGATTTTGATTTGATCATTATTCAGAAACTTTTCCAGATCGCTCATTAATTCAGGCACTTCATCTTGTTGCGGCGGAATAAAGACGGCATCTCGAATACTGGCGCCGCCTATCCAGTTTTGACTTTTACGGAATTCGCCAGGTTGGCGATGTTCACCTCTGACGCTGGCAAGCAATGTTTTATGGGTTTCACGAATCAGGCGGTTGGATAGGGGCAGTGTTTGCATACGCTCGAGCGCGCTATTCATGGCCTGAATATAATTTTGCACTTCATGCCAATCATCCCTTTTTTCCGGCTGAATATTATTCTCCTTTAGAAATGCCTCTTCCATGTTGGTTTGTGTGCCTTCAATCCGGCTGGAAGTCACCGCTTCTTTGACAACATGAATTCTTATAAAAAAATCAATGTCCGGAATCTGATAGGAAAAGGCGTTCAGTTCGCCCAGATACCTCGATGCTTCCGCTAATAAAGTCTGTAAATCCGGATCATTAATCAGCCATTGCCTGTTGATGAATACTGGCGAAAAACTTTTATATCGATACTGCCGGATCCATTGACCGGCTTTAAATTTCTCAATCTGAATCGCTTCCATCATTTTTAAATATAAAATTTCTTATTTAAAGTTAACGCATCAAATTTAAATACAACTTTTCTTAAATAAAAGTGATTATTCAGACATCGGACAACTCGGCTGTCAGTTCATCCTGCTGATTTTTAAGATGAAACTTGGTTGGGAACACCTGGCGCATTGATGCTGTCCGCTGTATTTGATCGTACCTGCGATCCCGCATCCGGTTTCGGTTTTCACCGGCGTGGAAAAGATGCGGGTGATGACTATGCAGACACTTGTTTGTGGAATACTGTTTACTAATTGTTGAAGAAAATTCATACTATATAAGCGAATTCCCCATCTCACAAATAATAGCGATTAAAATAACTGCCACCGGCTGCAAGTATGACAGTTTTCGGAAATTGAATTGAAAAGCAAAAACGGCGGGCTTCTTTAAATACGTACCGATAATCAATCCGCTGACGATAGTGCTCATTGTCAAAAAACCCAGGAGCTCCGGCAAAGGTTTCAGATACAAACCTTCAACAGGTTTAAAAATAAACTGCTGTGCCAATACCAATATCACAATCCAACTCAAACTTATTACCGCCGCGCCGGCATAATGCCTGTTCTCTTTATAAACCTTTGCAAAAGCGAAGACGACCAGGGATTCGAAAATGATTGATATCGCCGGATTAATTGCAGTCATTGCGGTTCTTAACGGAACAAACAGGTCGGTGAGTTTTATCGCCGCGGCAATGAGCGCCGTATAAAATATTGTGCTCTGTTTTCCGGTCATTTTAAACGCGTTGAACATAAAATAAAACCCGATCGGGAACATAAACATCCCGGAAAAGCCGCAGGGCAGAAAATGAAGCACGTAACCCAGCGTGGCTTCTGTAATTCCCCACAAACCGCCGTAAAACAACACAATGCGTAATAACTTTTTGCTATCGTCCATTTTATTTCTCCTCTTTTAATTGCGTTTATCCACCCTTTATTCCTGTCCTTAATAAAAGGAGGGGATCAGAGGGAGAGGTCATCTTATTTTTACTTATCACTCTCAACTTAATTTACTCAAAAAATCTTCTAACAACCGTAAACTGACCCGCTTTCGATAAGCAGCTGAGGACCTGGCATCGTCAATTGGTCGAATCAGTGTCGCATACTTTTTCAGAATTTCCGGAACAGCGGCATTGATCTCCGAAACCGGTTTTCCGATGATACTCGCTTCGATTTCCCGTGATCTTACAATTATCGGCGCTACGGAACCAAATGCGATTCGAATATCCAAGACATTGCTATTTTTAATATCCGCCAGTCCCTGAAACGACGCTTTGGTCAGGCTCATACCTTTACGCTGTCCGACCTTTTTATAATAACTCACATTAAAAATTTTATTCGGAATGATGATTTCGGTCAGCAATTCATCATGTTCCAAAGTGTTTTGCTTGGGATCAGTAATGAACTTACCGATATGAATAATTCGTTCACTACTTACACTCTTCAAAATCAGTTTCGCGTCCACGGCGTACAAATACGGCAACGTATCGCCAGCCGGCGAAGCATTGCAAATATTGCCGCCGATAGTTGCCAGATTTCTGGAGGGCGGGGAAGCCATTTGGCGAACCGCCATTTTTAAAGCTTCGGAGATTTTATCGTTTATGATTAATTCACTTAAAAGCACGCCGGCGCCGATGTGGATGTTTCCATCCCTGACAGAAATCTGCCGGAGTTTTCGCAAATGACCAATAAACAGCAGGGGCTTATTAAAATCCGGTTTCAGTCCGAATCCGCGCGCTTTTTGGACCATCAGGTCTGTTCCTCCGGCGATGGGAATAGATGGATGCCGAGCTCTGAATTCCAGCGCCTCTTGAAGATCTGCTGGTCTGAATCCATCTACCATAAACCCTTTCCTCTCGTGGCGGCTAATTTCACGCCCTTAATGATCATATTGTAGCCGGTGCAGCGGCATAAATTACCCGAAAGTGCGTCCCTGATTTCGTTGTCGCCGGGTTTGGGATTCTCCCGTAAAAGCGATTCCGTGGACATTACGATTCCCGGCGTACAGAATCCGCATTGCACGGAGCCGGCTTCCAGAAAGGATTCTTCAATGACTTTATATCTTTCCGTCTTCCGGAAACTTTCCATCGTCACAATATGACGACCTTCAATATTACCGACGGGAATCAGGCAGGAATTCACTGCTTTGTCGTCCATCAAGACGACACAGGCGCCGCATTCGCCTTCGCCGCAGCCCTCTTTAACGCTGGTTAATTCAAAATCATCCCGCAGAATATCCAGTAAGCGACTCGCCGGATCGACCTGTATTACCTGCTTTTTATCATTCAGTACAAACTCAATCTTCATGTTTATCTAACTCCATGAGATATTCCGGTGTGATTGGAATGTTCCTGATCGGAACCGACATAGCATTTGACACCGCGGCGGCAACTGCCGGCGGCGCTCCCACGAAGGGCAATTCACCGGCGCATTTGGCTCCGAAAGGCCCGAATTCATAGGGATTTTCGATAAATTCACACTCGATTTCCGGTACGTCCATGGATGTGGGAATCTTATAATCCGTCAGGTTGTGCTGTGTTAATTTGCCCTTTGGTGAATTCATCACTTCAATAGTTGCCCAACCGATGCCTTGGACAATGCCGCCCTGTATCTGTCCTTCGAGCGTTTTTTCATCGATTGGAACACCCACATCGTAAACTGCAGTTATCTTTTTTACGTCAATTTCGTAAGTCACGGGATCAATTTCAATTTCCGCCACATTGGTGCCCCAGGAGTACGTTGGGTAGGCATCGCCTTCAAATTTGTCGTCATCCCAACTAAGAAAATCAGGGTGTTTATATGTTTTGGAGATTTCGATTTCATTCGCATCGTTCCAACGATCTTTCAACTCCAGGCTGGCTTGACGTAATAATCCGCCGACGATCATTATCGTTCGGGAAGCGACGGTGGGACCGGAATTAGGAATCAGCCCGGTGTCAATGGTTTCGCAGATCACCTTTTTCATAGGCAGTGAAAGCGTATGGGCGACGATCTTTCTGAGACAGGTTTCAGCGCCCTGACCCATTTCCACGCTGGACACTTTCAGGGTCACAGTATCACCGTTTTTCTTAAGGATAATTTTCCCTTTGATAGTCGCTTCACCCTTCCCGGTAAATCCGCAGCCATGTAGAAACAGAGACAGACCTACGCCTTTGAATTTTTTATGCTTTCCAATTTTTCTGCGGTACCAGGACATTTTCTCAACCTTTTCTATGATTTCCGGAAGTTTCACTTCATCCCGAATCTTTCCGCTGGTGCAGGTTGGGTAGCCTCTTTTTAATAGATGTCTGATTTTATAATCCAGTGGATTGGTACCGAGTTTCACGGCTATATTGTGCATGAGCATTTCCGTGCTGAAAATGGTTTGGGGTGCGCCGAATCCCCGAAAAGCGCCTGAGGGCACATTATTCGTCATGAAGTTTCTGCCCCTGACTTTGAGATTGGGGAAATTATACACTCCGGTTGCCGAAAACATTCCTCGCTGGAGCACCACCGGAGATAATTCCGAGTAGGCACCGGCGTCAAATTTTATATCGATATCCAGGGCAACAACTTCGTTGTTTTTATTTAGTCCCGCTTTATAACGGACAATTGAGGGATGTCTTTTCGTGGAGCATATAATATCTTCATCCCTGTCGTAGATCATTTTAACAGGACGTTTCGTTTTTATGGAAGCCACCGCAACCTGGCAAGCCATTAATGACGGAAATTCCTCTTTACCGCCAAAAGCCCCGCCGGTGGTCGATTGAATAATTCGGATACGGTCTGAGTCCCACCCAAGAACGTCCTGAATGGCGCCCTCGATATAAAACGGACATTGCAACGAGCCGTAAATATACATGCAGCCATCTTTGTAATCGCCGGTAATTCCCTGGGGTTCAAGATATATATGTTCCTGCCTGCCGGTCCGGTATTCATCTTCGATAATTCTTTCAGCATGTTGAAAAGTCGCCTTGGGTTCACCTTTGGAATAACTGTATTCTGTAAAAACGGCTTTTTTAACTTCCGCTTCCTCAAGGTTGTAAATTGCCGCCTCGTCTTTGTACTTGATTTTTATTTGGGAAACAATCTCATAAATCTTTTCCCGCTCGGGACCGACAACTAACAGAATCGGTTGCCCGATATAATTAACTTCGTCCTCGGCAAAAATTGGATGATCCGAGACCACCGTGCGCATCCGGTTGATGCCGGGAATATCATTTTTATCGATGATATAATAGTCATCGGGAAGTGTCGGTGTTTTTATTGATACTATTTTAGCCTTTGCTCTGGCGCTTCTTACCGTTTTAGCAAATAGCTGGTTTTCAAAATGTATGTCGCCGATATATTTAGCCTTGCCGCTGATTTTTGCCGGCGCGTCAACTCTATTTATAGGTTTACTGATACAGTTTTTCACAGCGCTTCCTTTTCAAAGTATTGTTTGACGATTTTATAATCTTCGGGATTATCAACGTCCAGAAGAACACCTTTATCGTCAATATCAATACATACGACACTTTTTTGATTGATAAAATCTCTCAGAATCGCTTCGTCGGGCATTGCCAGAATTTCCTCGATTAAATGACTCCGAAACAGCACCGGATGTCCTTTTTTCCCTTTGTACCGGGGAATGACGATATCGGCATCGACGGCTAAAAGCATTCGATAGGTGTCCGGCTTCACAAGCGGCTGATCACCCGGAATGATGAAAAAGCGTTCTGCCTTAATTTCACGGATTCCCCTTTTTACAGATGTGAACATTCCCATTGCGTAGTTTTTATTATAGCAGAATTCAACGTTCGGAATATCAGTGACAATTTCTTTGATCTTGTTATAATTGTAACCGCCTACCACTATTGTGCGGTTACAGACGGATATCATTCCTTCTATACATATTTCAAGTATCGTCCTGTCGCCCAACGGCAACGTCATTTTGAATTGCCCGGCTCGCTCGGAAAATCCAGCTGCAAGAATAACACCTTCCGCTCCGCTCACAGCTCCCCCAGAGAGGAGATGGCTTTTTTAGGAAATTCAATGCCTTTTATAGCAGAATCAATATCCTTCAAGCCATTGCCCGTAGCCAATAGTACGACAGTAGCGTCATTGGGAATTTCAGCCCTGATATTTAGGAATCCGGCGTAGGACGCCGCCGCCGCCGGCTCGGTGAACAGTCCGGCTTTTGAGGACAATTCTTTTTGGGCAATAAGTATTTCTTCGTCCGAAACCGTCAAACATTTACCATTATATTGTTTGAGTTGCTTCAAAGCGTAATAACCGTTGCGGGGAATACCGACTGAGATGGAATCGGCAACCGTATGTGCATCTAATTCAATAAACTCTCCTCGCTGAAAAGCCTTGCAAATCGCATCGCTGCCTTCTGCTTGTACTGCTATAATCGTTGGAATTGTTTCAATGAATCCCAATTTTTGCAAATCTCTGAATCCTTTATAAACACCGCCAAGGATGACGCCGTCTCCGGTAGGCACGAACACAAAATCCGGCGACCGTTTCAAGGTTTGATATATTTCCAGGGAAACGGTTTTTTTACCTTCGATAGTCAAGGGATTGTAGGCGGTGTTGCGGCTGAGAACATTTTTTGATTTTCTTGAAAATTCAAGGGAAAGATCAAAAGCCCGATCGTAATTTCCAGCAACCATGATCACCCTGGCACCGTATTGCAGCGACTGAACCATTTTAGCCCTGGGTGCGGATTCTGGTAGAAAAATCGTAATATTTAATCCCGCGGCAGCGCCAACACCCGCCATAGAGGAGGCAGCATTTCCGGTGGACGCCACGACGATTTCTCTGATTCCCTCTCTTTTCGCGAAAGCCGCCACAAGATAGGAAGCACGGTCTTTCAATGAACCGGTCAGATTCCGGGTATCGTCTTTGATAAACAGGTTCGGGAATCCTAATTCTTTGTCCAGGATCGCCGGTTTCCATAACGGTGTATTGCCAACCGGTATGTTGGGGAAATATTTATTATCAACCGGTAAAAAACCGGTTAGGGAAAGTTTTTTATCTGTTTTTCCTCTTAAAATTACTTCCAGAATACCCCGTAGAGGTTTATCCGGCTCCTGCATTTTACTGCATTCCGGACAGACCATTATATCCGGTGTGATATTGTATTTCCGGCCACATTCGGAACACGTGTAGTAAAAATTGGTCATAAAAATCATTCACTATTTTTAAATCGTTCGATGCTCTTTGATAAACCAATCAGCATAAGAACTGATTTTGCCCGATAAATAGTAAGGCAGACTCAGCAGATAGAAGAATTTCCCTTTGGTCGTTTTTACCCGGTCCACTCTGATTTCTCCGGCATAAAGCCGGATTGCCCAGGGATGTTCCACCCGATCCATGAACTGATGCAACGATCTCAGAGAGCCACTTTTTCCGGCTTTGATCTCTACGGGAATCAGGACATCCCGATAGGGTAATAAATAATCGACTTCAGCATTGGATTGTTTCGTTTCCCGGGTCCAAAAGACCGGCTTCTGGTCAGTCAGACAATCCGAAGCGATAATTTCCTGATAAACAATGTGCTCCGCGATTTTACCCTGATAGAAAGTGTGGAGATTATCATGTTCGAAAAACGAAACCTGTAAACCGGCGCGATAATTCAACAATCCTGTATCCAGAAATTGAAGACGCGGTGATTTTTTCAGACTGGGCTGAGCCGGAATCTGAACACTGGTTGTCGGATAGATCAGTTTCAACAGCATTGCGCGTTCCAAAGTTTTCAAAACCTCACTCATTTCGCGCGAGCGGTAGTCGGAATTTCCAAACCCCTGAAATTTGATCCGCTTACCGGTTTCCAGCGGAGCCGATTCTATCGCGTGTCGCAGAAGACCGGCGTTCATCACCGAACGGGCATATTTGGTAACATCGTTGAGATAAGTGGTCATCAGCCCTTCATATATTTTTTTAAGAACAACTACGTCCGGTGTCTCCCGGAATGTCTGAATGACTTCTGGCATCCCGCCGATTAGAGTAAATGTATGAAACAATTGTAAAAGGATCTCATGAGCCAGTCGCGGAACAGGAATAGTGTCGAGATAGTTCGAAGCCAACCGTTTATCCGTTGCATTTAAAAATTCCATGAAAGTCAAGGGATACATGTAGCGATATTCTACTCTACCAACCGGAAACGATATACGCCTATGTTCCATCATTATCTCAAGGAGTGAACCCGCCGAAATTATATGAATTTCCGGCAATTCCTCAAAGAAATACCGCAAAATGCCTGTCGCTTCGGGTGAATTTTGGATCTCATCGATAAATATCAACCGTTTCCCCGATGACAGATCAACATCTTTTTTCAGAGCGATCATCTGAACCAGCTGCTGTATCGGTAATTTTTGTCTAAAAATGTTCAGATCATCTTCCTTCTGCAAATCCAGATAAACATACCGGTCAAATTCTCCGGCAAACATATTAACGGCGACAGTTTTTCCGACTTGTCGTGCTCCGCGCAAAATCAAGGGCTTGTGGCGATCCTGACTTGCCCAGTTTCGCAGTTCTTCTATTATACTTCGATGAAACACTTACTAATACTCATTTAGAATGTAACAAAGTCAAGGCAATTATCGGATATTTTTGTAATAAAGTCAAGGCAATTATCGGATTTACTTGTATTAAAGTCAGGGCAATTACCAAAAATAACCATTATACCTCAATTGTATTCACAAGCATTGTCATTTCCACAACAATTTTGGTTACGGTCTTCCTCCCATAATCATAGCCATAATTGCCTTGTGAGCGTGCAGTCTGTTCTCTGCTTCATCAATAACAACCGAACTGGGCCCGTCAATCACTTCGTCAGTCACTTCCTGTCCTCTATCGGCCGGAAGACAGTGCATATAAATGCCATTCTTATTAATCAATCGCATTTCCTTTTCGGTAGTCATCCAGTTTTTACTGGCGCTGTTCAATCTCTCTGCTTCCTCATGGTCTTGCTCTTTTATGGTATTGCCAGCTTCATCTGTGTAGTTGAAGCAGGGTACGGCGCCCCAGGATTTAGGATAGACAATGTCTGCGCCCTTAAAGCCTTCTTCAAAATCATTGGTTATCCGGAATGAACCATTTGTCTGCTCAGAAAATTGCTGACTTGTTTTAATGATTTCGGGATCCAAATCAAATCCTTTAGGATGAGCCAGTGTCACATTCATACCCATTTTAGTCGCTGCCAGGATGACGCTTTGGGGCACAGCTCGCGGTTTTTCAATAGAACCGGAATATGCCCAGGACATTGTGAGGTTCACTCCTTTAAAAGTTCCAAATTTTTCTTTGATAGTAATAACGTCTGCCAGAGCCTGTGTCGGATGGTATTTATCACATTCCATATTGATTATAGGAATTTCGGCATATTCCGCAAACTCTTTTATTAAAGCATTGGCAAATCCATATATCCAATAAGCCGGGGGACCGTACATGCGTATGGCGATGGCGTCCCCAACCCGGCTCAACATTCCCGCAACATCAGAAATTCTCTCGGTCTTATATGGAATATCAAAACCTTTCCTTGCCGGAGTATATGTCTTCCCGGGTTCCAGATCCACATGAATTCCACCCAACTGCTGAATTCCCGCCGCAAAAGTGCTGCGAGTTCTCAACGATTGATTAAAAAACATGGTGAATAAAGTTTTGCCCTTTAGAATATTGCTTTGATCATCATTCATAGCATGGCAGCGTTTCAAATATAGCGCCATATCAATTAATGTTTCCCATTCCTCTTTGGTGTAATCCAATTCGGCGTCAATCCAATCTCTTCCTAAAAATTTGTTCGTCTTCATGTGTTCTCCTACTATTTTATTATTTACTAACTCTAATCTGCTATTTATAACATTTTTTCATAAGATAGAATTTTAAGGTTCTCTTAAAAGTAAAATCACTTATGGCTTCGTTCCTTTTCACTATTTAACAACAGTCGTTCCGGCTTCACCCTTAATTGTTTGTTTATACTTCGTAGTAAGCGAGATATAGGCTCTCTCACCGCCGTTTTCCATAAAATTAATAATGGCTTTGATTTTGGGTCCCATACTGCCGGGTGGGAAATGACCTTCTTTAAAGTATCTTTTTAATTCTTCAACAGTAGCCAATCTCAGATCTTTTTCATCGGGCAATTGATAATTCAACTTTGCTCCGTCTTCTGCCGTAAAAATCGTTAATATTACCTCAATATCCTCGCCGCATTTTTTATATCTCTGTCTTAATAATGTTCCAATAAGCGCCGATGCAAGGTCTTTATCGATAACAGCTTCAACACCCGTGAATATTTTTGGGTTCTTATCGCTTCTAAAATCAATGTTATAATTACACTTATAAACACCTTCCTTATTTGCTTCAACTTCTATCACCGGAATACCGCCACCGCCGACAGTAATAGGAATAATTCCTTTTTCTAATGCCGATTGAACCAGATCAATTTCAACAACATCTATAGGTTGAGGAGATGGCACAACTCTCCGCCATATCTCATTCCCCTGTGAATCTTTTTTATAAAGTTTCACAATCCAGCCGGCTTTTTCTTTACGTTCGAATGCCTCTTCTTTCGTAAACGCAGGTCCGATGAACTTGGTCGGGTCTTTAAAATTGGGGTCGTTTCTGTCAACTACTACCTGTGTTACAATAGTATCAACGCCCCTCTCGATATTCCTCGCTCTCAACTCATTATTCAAAAGTTGTCCGATCATGTAGCCTATCGCGCCCTGGCTATCAGCCCCACATATATCTAAAGGCAACGGTGGCAAAATATCCAAAGAGTGTTCGGCTCTTAATAAAATATTTCCCACCTGTGGACCGTTACCATGTATAATTAAAAAAGAATCTTCCGGAAACTCCTCGATAATATTAGCTATTTCTTTACATGTTTCTGCCGTCCTTTGCCACTGCATGGGTATATCGACGCTTATAGAGCTTCCATCTTTATCTTTAATATCAACCGGGGATATTTCATTTCCCCCCAATGCAAATATTCTTATTCTCTTAACTGACATATTAATCTCCCTGAATCCTGCTAATATATTTAATATTCACCCATTGTCAATGCCATTACTGCTTTCTGAACATGCAGTCTGTTTTCGGCAACATCGTATATAATCGAACGAGCGCCTGATGCGACCTCATCCGTAACTTCATTACCTCGGTCAATGGGCATCGGATGAATGTACAATGCGTCATTTGTTAATCTCATTTTTTCCGTATCACATATCCATTCATTGAACTGTAATGCTTTTTCAATCTCCTGCTCGTTATGCAATTTATTATCTTTATAAGCCTGGGGACTCATCCAGTTTCTTGAATAGACAACATCAACGTCCTCATATCCCTCTTTCACGTCATTTGTGATGTTAAATTCCTGGGAATTCTGATCACAATTCTTTTTTGTCTGCTCGATTACTTGCGGATCCAAATCATAACCTTCAGGATATGCAAGGTTAATGGACATCCCATATCTCGAAGCCATTAACAGGTATTCCTGAACAGAACACCACGATCGGGCAAGAGCGCCATGCCCCCATGTCAATAACGTCTTTTTGCCTTTAAGCTCGCCCAAATGCCCTTGAATCCCCATTATATCAGCCAGCCCCTGACATGGATGATATTTATCATGCGCCATGGATACAATCGGAATAGTTGAATATTGAGCATACTCCCGAAGCAGGTCTTCGCCTGCGCCATAATGCGGAATTTTATCCTCAAGTATTCTTATGCCCAGACCGCAGGCATATCTTGACATTACTATGGCGGCGTCTTCAATTGTTTCTCCGGCAGTTGTTGCTGTTTTAAGCCGCATGGATTTTGGCTCGAGAAACAGGGCGTGTCCACCTAACTCGGTAGCCGCTATCTCAAATGATTGCCGGGTCCTTACCGAAGGATTGTAAAAAAACATAAAGAAACTTTTATTTTCCAGTGATTTGTTTAATGGATGATGAAAGCGGTTTTCTTTCATTTCCTTTGCAAGCTTAAGAATAATGTCCAGTTCTTCTTTTTCCCAATCCTGTGTTGTGATAAGGTGTTTACCTTGTAGTGATTTCGTGTAGGTCATTTTATGTATCTCCTTATTTTTTCTATCTACCATATCATCTCAAGTATTCATTCATATAAATCCCGAACGGCATTTATAATCACACTCATTATCACTGCGTTTACCAGTGACGCTTCTTTTAAAATATCATCTTTAAATTTAATATCAATAATTGAAAAATCATCCCGTTTTAATGTCACGGTAATGGCTTCGGATTCGAAATGGTATTGATCTTCTTTTATTTTCAGGGATTTTATCACATTTTGTTCTTTGTACAACAATTTACCCAATTTGAGATAATAGCCGCTTGCGGCATTTCGGAAGTTTTTTTCAGTCAAAAACACCTTGGGTTTGTCTTTATAAGGCGCGCCACTGGTCGGGCAAAAGGTCGTACAATTGCCGCATTCGTTGCAAAAATCGTTGATATTTAACACCTGGTATGGCTGCTCGATCTTAAATATTCTATCATCCACGATTTTGATTTTGCCGTTGTCATTGACAGCCTTTTGCAGCTTGACTTCAAAGGGCTCAACGGTGTAACCATAATTCGCCCGGTTGGGGCAGACAGTTACGCAAATATCGCAGACTTCATCACAGAAAAGACAACGCGACGCTTCATGTTGCGCTTCTTTTTCCGTCAGCGTCAGATTGACCATACTAAAGTAATCGCGCTCTGCCAGCGGTGTTTCTTCCGGTTTGATTCCATGTACGATCCGAGCTCTTTTTTCGTGATGTTGTTCCCGGGTCAGCTCTTTATTAGTTGATCTCAGAACCGTTTCATCAAGATCAATTCCCGCTTTTGTGATGATGGTTTCCGCGGTTTTCCGTCCATCGGCAATGGCTTTAATTACCGTCGAAGCGCCCCGGAAAGCATCGCCGCCGATAAATACATTTTGGAGTTTGATTTCCCTGGTTTCCGGATCGGTTACTTCCAGTAGTTCCTGATCAATAAAATCAATGTCCGCAGTTTGTCCGAATGCCGGAATAATCGTATCGGTATAAATCTCAAATTTACTGCCATCAATTTTCACCGGCCTTGGTCGCCCGGATTTGTCGGCTTCACCCAGTTTCATCCTGAAGCAGGTCAGTGACGTAATATTTCCATTTTTCGAATTAATTTTCGCCGGCGCGGCCAGTTCGATGAGTTCGATGCCTTCAGCCAGCGCTGCCCGGATTTCATCCTGTTCGGCAGGCATTTCTCTGCGTGTTCGGCGGTAAGCAATGGTTACGGAACCGTTTTTCCCCACAAATCGCTGAGCGGTTCTGGCGGCATCAATTGCCGTATTTCCTCCGCCGAGAACGATGACCTTTTTCCCCAATTCAATGGATTCACCTCTTCGCACTGCCGATAAAAATTTCAAGGGAACCAGCAAGCCCTGTTCGACGTCGTCTCCTTCGATGGAAACTTTCATCGACTGTTGAGCACCGACCGCAATATATATAAAGTCGGATTTGTCTTTAATTTTATTAAATGCCGATGCATCAATTCTCGTTGATGTATGGATCTTAACGCCGAGACGCTGGATGCGGTTTATGTCGTCGCTCAGAGCTTTTTCCGAAAGCCGGAACAGTGGTATAGCGTCCGCCAGCATCCCACCGGGAAAGGCTTTCGTTTCGTAAATATCCACCTCAAAACCGACCAATATTAAAAAATAAGCACAGGACAGTCCCGACGGTCCGGCACCAATAATCGCGACTTTTTGATCGTTTTTGTGTTCCGGCATTCGGAGTTCGTGATAGGGTCTGTTTTCGGCGACAAAGCGCTTCACTTCCCGGATCAGTAATGAACTGTCATAATTAATCCGGGTACATTTGCTTTGACAGGGGTGATCACATACCATTCCCGTAACCGACGGAAATGGATTGGTGAGTATAATAGTATCAAAAGCTTTGGAAAAGTCACCTTTAGCCGTCCAGTACATGTATTCGGGAATATTCTGATTCGACGGACAGGTATTCACACAGGGGGCTGCAATACAGTCTAATTCGGCTAATTCTCGCTGAGTCTTAATATCAGTATAGACTGATTTATAGACCGGTTCGTTGAGGACGTTGTCTGCGTATTCATTTAAGTTCGCCAGCGCTCCGGCGGTAAGATTCGTTTGTTTACTCTTTGCTAAAATATAATCTTGTAGATTCGTTGTCTCATATTCCGTAAAGGCTTTTTCGATTTCCTCCAGATATTGTGGCAGCCGGGCATATCCGCCGGGCTTCAATAAATCCGAACAAACCGTCACCGGATATAAACCGCAAGTCAGGACATCAGTCACATTGAAGGCATTCACACCGGCACAGAAAGAAACCGGCAATTCCGGGAAATCATTTCTGATTTTCCGGGCGACGTTAATGCTGATCGGATGAAGAGCTTTGCCGCTCATATACATGGATTCGTCACTGAAAATGTTCTTATGGTTGACGGCTTCCAAAGTGTTGGTCAGTTTTACGCCGAAGAAAACGCCCTGTTTTTGAGCGGATTGTTGTAATGATTGAATCACCTTTACGGCAGCGGGATAGCTTATGTCATGTTCGAAAGCAATATCCGGGACGATAGTTTCGTAGCCCAATTTTTCCGTCAGTATTTTGTGAATTTTCTCTTTTCCCAGAAGCGTCGGGTTTAATTTGATAAAGGTATGCAGTTCCTTTTCTTCGATAAGATATTGTCCGATTTTTTCAATCTCCTCGGAAGGGCAGCCGTGCATCGTTGAGAGGGTAACGTTATTGGAAATACAGTCGGGAATTTCAATGTCATCTACGGCAGGATATAATTCCTTTATTTTATCTATAAAAGCATTTTTTTCTTCGTGGCAATTTATCATTTTAGCCAAAAACCACTGCATATTGTCTTTTAGAATCCCCGCCATATCATAGCCGACGCTCATGTTGAAAATAGTACCGATATCTCCAGCCCAGCCGAATTTGTGTCGTAAAATATGGATGATTATCCAGGCTTTCAGGTATTCATGGAAAGATTCCTCGATTTTGAGTTCCTGCGACCATTCGCAATTGTAGCCTTCATCCTGAATATCAATGCACGGTTTGGAAACTTCAATCTCATCCAGCGTCTGTACGGTTTTCAGTTCAATATACCGGGCGCTGCAAAGCCAGGCGGAAATGATATTCTGCGCCAATTGTGTATGCGGACCTGCAGCTACTCCAATTGGCGTTTCCAACAACTGATCAAACATGGAAACCCTGTAAACATCTTTTTTATTCGGTATATAAAATTGACTTTGGTAAATCCCGAAAATGGAACCTTTTGCCTCTGATTTTAATATTTGAGTAAGAAGTTGCCGGATCGGAATTGTTGAAAAATATTCACTCATAATATTTTTTATGTAGTCTTTGAGCGGCTTTTTTTACTTTTGCAATAATGTCTTGTTCATCGATAGTTTGAATTTTCCCATCTTTATAGAGGATTTTTCCAGCGGAGATCGTCATGTACATTCTTTGTCCTTCGACCCCAAAGATCAGATGATAAAACAGATTATCAAGATTAATCCCGGTCACGGGGATATAATCCGTAACAGCCAGGTCGGCGGTTTTCCCGATTTCCAGCATGCCGGAATCAGGAAAAAACCGTTTTAAAATATTTCCGGGATATTGAAACAGAATATCGAGTGGCTGGCTGATCTCTCCATTTTGCCGGAGAAAATGTGAACGCATAGTGCCGAGGATATTGCCCGTCATGCCATCGGTGCCGAGGCAATATTTTTCAATTTTGGACAGATCCATTTCACCGACGTTATTATTGGCGTTAGATTCCGGGTTGGAAATGATAATCGGCTGAATTTCACGAATAATGTCATAATCCTCTGGCGACAGATGAATGCAATGGGCAAGCAGGGAATTAGGCGGTAAAAGTCCATATTCATGGAGTCGATGAACCGGTCCCTCATAACCATTATCAATGCAATACTGCATATCCGCCTTGTCTTCGCCGCAATGAATGTGAATGGGTAGTTCCGGCGGCATTTTGTTTTTTATTAATGATAAGGTATTATTACTCAGTGTAAAATTGGCGTGCAGTCCCAGCAGACCATGAACGTTTTTATCATCAATATGATCTTTCCAGAAAGCAATATTTTCATCCAGTTGCTGAGGTATCGCTTTCTCGCCCATCCTATCGGAGATTTCATAACATAGCAATCCTTTAACGCCAATTTCCTTGAACGCCTTTTCAATTAGCCGAAGACTCCCGGAAATGTAATTCATAGAAGCGTGGTGATCAAATATGGTCGTCACGCCGTATTTTACCGATTTAATAAGTCCGTAAAGAGCCGAATAATAGATAGATTCTTCATCAAGACTTTTGTCTAAACGCCACCAGAGGTTTTCGAGAATTTGGGTGAAATTGTCAGTTTCACCGATTGGAGAAATTCCAGTTGCCATAGCCGAATAGAGGTGATGGTGGGGATTCAACAAACCGGGCAGAACCAGCCGTCCCTGCAAATCGAAGAATTCCATGTTTTTACTTTTCAATTCATCGGTTTTGCCAATTTGCTTGATTATACCGTTTTCAATCTCGATAGCCCCGTTTTGAATTAAAAATGAAAAGCCATCAGATATTATTCCATTTCCGATAATGTAATTTTCAGTCATATAGTATATGTCCTATCTTGAATTCCGCGAGTTCGATTTTTTTGAAAACGACTCTCAAATCACTGCCCTGAAACGTCACCAAAAAATCCAGGAACATGCGGATCTGCTCCTTCTGGAAAGACCAACAACCCCACGGCGTCAATTTCATTTTTAACGCTGAGATTTTGCCTGATTTGAGATATTTTTCCTTGCTCTATTTTAATGTCGAGATGTTCAAAATCCTCTTCACCAGATAAAGCTATATTGCCATTCTTAACAATCAAACCTTTCCCGCCCGTTTCATTTCGCGATAGACTTTTTCCGGTGTGAATGGCGCTTCAAACAATCTGATACCCACTGCGTCATATATTGCATTAGCTATGGCAGGCATAGGACCGTTTATACCGATTTCCCCCACCGATTTTGCGCCGAAGGGACCTGATTTTTCATGGGATTCCACGATAAAGGTCTTGAACTCCGGCAAATCCGCCGCTGTCCAGATTTTATAATCCCGGAAACTTTTATTCAGCAAATTCCCACTGGAGGAAAATTTGTACTGCTCAATTAAAGCATAGCAGATACCGTTGACTGCCGCACCCTCAATCTGACCTTCTGCGAGTTTAGGATTGATAGCTTGCCCACAATCCACCGCCGAAACAAATTTTATAATGCGAACCTTCCCGGTTTTTTTGTCCACTTCAACTTCGGCAAACTGAGCAATAAAAGGTGGTGGTGATTGTTCTGCGACATGTGACGCATTAGCCTGGATTTGAAATTGGTCTTTGGTATAAAGAGAGTGGATGGCTACTTCAGCCAGACCGAGTTCAGTATTTTGCTTACTATCAATGACCTTACCCTCTGCGAGATACAATTCATTTTTTTCACTTTTCAGTATTTTTGCAGCTACACTAAGAATCTGCTCTTTGATTTTCTCCGCGCATTTTTTCACGGCAGCGCCGGATATATAGGTTGTGGATGAAGCGTAAGCGCCGACGTCGAAAGGTGTTCTGTCCGTATCGGACGAGAGCACAATCATTTTATTCAAACTAACCCCAAGAACTTCCGCCGCAATTTGAGCCAGAACGGTATCGGATCCGGTACCGATATCGGTTGCACCAATATCGAGATTAAACGAACCGTCATCATTCATTTTCATATAGGCGGCAGCCATATCGACCAGGGGAATCCCCGATCCCTGCATTGCTACGGATACGCCGACACCGCGAACCTTATCACCGTCGCTTAGGCGTTGATCCCGCTTCTCATACCAGCCGATTTCTTTAGCGCCCAGATCGATACATTCATCGAGTTTACAGGAATTGATGTGCTGAATAACGCCTTCCGTGCCCTCACCGAGAGCTTTAAAAACCTGCGAGGTTTCGCCTTCTCTAATATGGTTTTTCTTAATATAATCCAGAAGATCGATATCCAGTTTACGGGTAATGATATCCAGCTGCTGGTTAAGCGCAAAATACCCCTGTGTCGCGCCATAGCCGCGATACGCGCCGCCCACTGGCAAATTGGTATAGACTGACCTGCCGATAAAATGAAGATTCTTAATTTTATTAAACAGCGGTAAAACTTTGGCGCCGTTATTTGATAAAACTGTTAAGGCATGGGTTCCGTAAGCGCCGGAATTGAGCAATGAGTCCATTTCCAGGAAAGTGATTTCACCATTGCTTTTGACACCGGTGCGCAACCTGACCCGAATGGGATGCCGGGTGCGGCTGGATTGAAAAACCTCTTTGCGGGAGAGCACAATTTTCGCTGGTCGTTTATGACGAATAGTGGCTAAAGCGGCGACGGGTTCCAGAAAAACCTCCTGTTTACTGCCAAACCCTCCACCGATACGAGGCTTAATCACCCGGATTTTCGCAAGCGGGTATTCTAAAACTCTGGATACAATTCGGCGGACATGAAAGGGCACTTGCGTTGTACAAATAATTACCAACCGGCCCATTTCATCGAAAAACGATAGCGCCGCATGGGGTTCAATAGCACAGTGAGACCCATAATGGGCATGATACGTTTCGTCAATAATAAAGTCAGCTTCCGCTTCGCCGTTCTTCATATTTCCAAAACCGATTTCGACTTCCGCCGCCAGATTATGCTCGGGCTCGTATTTAACCGGGATGGGCGTGTAGCGCTCTTTGCCGTGGAGGATCGGCGCACCTTTCTGCATCGCTTTTTCCGGATCAAACAGGGGTTCGAGAATTTTATAATCGACTTTGATTAATTTCGTGGCATCTGCGGCAATTGCCAGACTTTCAGCCGCTACAACGGCAACTCTGTCACCAACATAGCGCACCTTTTTATCAAATAAAACCGTATCGTAGGGCGACGGCTCCGGAAATCCCTGTCCGGCGGTAGTATGCAAAACCGGCTTGACATTTTGATAGTGAAAAACGTCAAGCACACCGGTAATATTTCGAACATCCTGATCGTCGATGTCAAGGATTTCGGCGTGGGCATGAGGCGAATATAAAAAGGCAAGATAGAGTGGGTTTTTGACTTCAAAATCCTCAACAAACCTGCTGCAGCCTGTAGCCAGCGAAAGCGAATCGATCTTTTCTTTGGATTTACCGATAATCGTATACTTATTCATTTGGGTAATCTTTTTTTAACATTATAAAATTTTCCCATATAGATAAAGATGTGTAGTGTTGGGAAAATGGAGTCGTGGAGTGTTGGAGTATTGGAGTATTGGAGTGATGTTATTCCTCTCCATAAAACACCTCATTTTCTTTAACACTTAATTGATCTATCCAATCTCCTGTTTCTCTTTTTTGTTCTAAGATTCTGATAAGTTTTAGTAAACCATTCTCCAGTTTAAAGGCAATTTTATCCAACTTTTCAAATTCCTCATCAGATATTTGTTCGGCTTGCCGACAGGCTTGAAGACCGGATACCGATTCCCCCAATGATCCAAGCGCGATATAAAGAAATTGGATGTATTCACGAATTGACCGGCGACAGTAACCCTCGGCGATATTACGATGAACCGAGTCGGCTGAAGCAATTGCTTGTGAGGCAATTCGTTTCAATTCATATGGAAATTTTCGAAAAACGGTACTCGTCTGCTTGTAAAAATCGATAGCGTCATTCCAGACCCGAAGCTGCTGGTAACCACGGTTTTTATTCTTTCGTATCTGATTTGTATAATCGGGCATGGTTTACATTTATCTCCGCTTAAAATTTGTTTGGAGTGGTGGAGTAAAGGAGTAATGTAAAGACTATTGTAAACAATACTTCAAAACTCCAACACTCCATCACTCCAATTCTCCATTCTTTATCCGTTCGGCGGCAAGCTGAACCGCTTCAATAATTTTCACATAACCGGTGCAGCGGCAGAGATTGCCATCCAGTGCGTTTTTTATTTCTTCTTCCGAAGGATCAGGATTATCCCGCAATAAAGCATAGGTCGCAATAATCATCCCCGGTGTGCAAAAACCGCATTGCACGGCTCCGGTCTCAACAAATGCGCGTTGAACGATATGGGGAGAATGTAAGTCGCCGATCCCTTTTACGGTTTTGATATTTTTACCGATGGCGGATGCCGTGAGCACCTGGCAGGAATTCACTGGTTTATCATCAAGCAAAATTAAACATGCGCCGCATTCACCTTCCTGGCAGCCGGTTTTCACCTCGGTATATCCATTTTCTCTTAATGTAAAAAGCAGTCTTTCGTCAGGTGTAAAGGTAAATTTTCTATTTTTTCTGTTAACAGTAAATACGCCTTCCATTAATGTCCTCTCAATATCTGTTCGACTCCTCTGCCCAGTTCTACACCGGCTAAATAACTTGAATATTCCGGGTCATCTATTCTTTTACCAGCGAATTTAACTTCAACCAATTTTTCAATTTCTTCGATATTGATTTTTCCAACATCCCGGTTTATCAGATATTTTTCAATATTTGTTAAGCGGCTATACTTTTTTCCAGTTCCGACAATAATAACCCGACAGTCTTCGATTTTATTCAGGCTTTGTTTCAACAGGATTGTGATATTAAAAGCCGGATAATCGCTTTTTGTCCGAATGTCACGGTAATGGTAAGAGCGCCAATTCGATAAGTTGAATTTGACCGCGATTATCAGCGATTTATCGCGAACATCTTTATCGTTGACATATTCTTCGACAGGAAATTGTCCGTCATTTTCACCGATTAACATAACATCCGCATCAAGAGCGAGCAAAGCGCTCATAAGATCCGACCAGGGTGGAAAATAGGCTATGCTGCCGCCAATTGTTATCCTGTTCCTGAGGGGCGTATTAGCGGAATTGCGCAAGGATTTTACTAGAATATGTTCCGGATCTACTTTCATTAACACGGAGACTGCTTCGGCATAAGTATTCATACTGCCGATTTCAACGGAATCATTTTCAATTTTAGAATAATGTAATGGCAGGCGAGAAAGATCAACGAGTCCGTTAATTCCGGTGAAACCTCTTGACAACAGACCTGTTCCGCCTGCATGAGGAAAAATTTTACCTTGCTGCACTAAATCGACAGCTTCGGCAATGGATTTGGGAAAATACCAGTTTAAATCTTTCATAATGAACAAATTTCCATTCTATTTGCTTAAATGTCAAGGAATCAAACTGCCGAGATTACATGAAATTTATGAAAGATTTAATAAAGGGAAAAATCATCAAAGGTATTTCATTGGTAAAAAGCGGCAGTGTTTATAAATTAATTGAGAGTTTATTAATATTAACCAAACAGCCGTAAGGAGCAATATAATTGGAGTCCACATTTTTATTCATTGCTTTGTGGCTTTATTGTATGTGTCTCGGACTTTCGATCGCCCGTTATTTCCGATGGAGTGAGATTTTACTCATCACGGCAACTTTGGTTCATTTGTCCGCCTTAATCACTCGTTCCGTCATCGCTCACCATCCACCATTCACCAACGTGTATGAAACCTTTATTCTCCTGCCTTTTCTGGTAGCCTTACGACTATTATTCTGGAAAGAACATATCGGAGAACAGTTCCGAAAAATCCTGACCGGTGTAATCATGGCGATTATTCTGATTGCATTGCTGCTGCCTCAATCCCTTAAAACCCCCAAACCGCTCATGCCCGCACTGAACAGTATCTGGATGTACATCCATGTACCGTCCTACTTTTTCGCTTATATGGCGCTGTTAGTAGCAGGTGTTTATGCTATTATGATGCTTTTCCGGAAAGCCGGTTCCGAATCGGCAACTGTCCTTTTACACAATATGAATAACGAAGTAAAAATCGCTTTTCTCTTCCTGAATGTCGGTCTGATCACCGGTGGTATCTGGGCCTATGTCAGCTGGGGCAATTACTGGGCCTGGGACCCCAAGGAGACCTGGGCGCTGATCAATATAATTGTGCTGGCGTTCTATTTTCATCTTCAGGCGCCGACCAAACAGAAAAAAGCCGTGATCGTTATTATTACTGTATTAACGGTTGCGTTCACTTACTGGGGGGTCAGTTTTATTCTTGCGGGGCTGCATAGCTACACTTGATAAAAATGAGCATTGTCCGTTAAAATATAGAAAAACGTATTTCGGCAACTGTCCATCGATGATTATGAAATGCTGGCGGTTGCAAAGAAATAATAATTAAAGGAGAATAAAAATGTCATTCAACGCCCTTTTCCTCGCCCATGCACCGGATGCCGATAAAAGCATCCATCGCAGCTGGATTGAAACCGGCATGTACAAACTGCTGACCGTAATTGTAAAAAGTCAGTCGGAAGCCATTGAAGTTTGTCATGAACTGGCGGAAAAAGAACAGATTGATTCGATCCTACTCTGTCCGGGATTCACACACCGGAATGTGGCAGAGATTGTTGAAGCAACAAATAATAAAGTCGCTGTCGTCGTTGCCCGTGGTGATGGACCGTCGGGAAAAATAGTACAGGCAGCGTTTCAGCGGGCGGGATACGGACCAAAGAAATAATTCTGGCTTTTAAGCAATATTTTTTATGACATACCATCGAGAAATGTATGACGTCTAAATTTTCATATATTAATCTCATCCGCCGGCGCTCCTCCCGGCGTAGTTATCGCAGCGAGTCATTCTCACCGGAAACGTTAAAACAGATTGAGAAAATCATCAGTAATACACCAGGCGGTCTATTTAATTCTCCATCCACGTTCAGCCTGGTTCATAAATACATAACTGCCGATCAGAAAATCAAATTAGGCACCTACGGCTTCATCAGCGGCGCTCAGTATTTCGTTGTCGGAAAAACCATTTCCGGTACAGAAGCTTTCGTAGATTTCGGCTATTGTATGGAGTGGATCATCCTGCAATTGACCGGACTGGAGTTTGGAACTTGCTGGCTGGGCGGAACTTTCACCCGCAGCGAATTTACCAAATTGCTTGACCTCAAAGAAGACGAAATCATTCCCGCTATCACACCGGTAGGATTTGCCACCGAAAAACGGTCAATTCGGGACAGGCTCATCCGTTTTGGCGCCGGCTCGAATCATCGTAAGCCATGGTCAGAGATGTTTTTCAATGATGATTTCGATCATCCACTGACAGAAGTCAAAGCAGGTGATTATGTCACAGTACTGGAAATGGTTCGCCTGGCGCCATCGGCTTCCAATAAACAACCCTGGCGGGTAGTCCAATCAGACAACGCCTGTCATTTCTATTTGCAGCGGACGGCGGGTTACAGTCGCATGTTTCCAGCGATTGATCTGCAACTGGTCGATATTGGCATCGCGATGTGCCACTTTGAATTGTCCGCTCGTGAATTGCAGTTGAACGGAAAGTGGAGAAGTTTTGTTCCAGGACTGATTTTGCCGGAAAGCACAGAGTATATTCTCAGCTGGGTTTTTGAATAAAACAGTGTATATGATCCACAATTCTCCTTGTCTGTTTATCTAAAAGGATATAGTTTCTGAAAAGCGAGAGGGAGTTATGTTTAATAAATTAATTCTGACAATTGCAACCATCATTTTTTGCACTTTTACAAATGCAAAAGCGGGGGAGTCTCTGAAACTGGCGCCTGAGTTGGGTGAATGGGGCTTAACTGCCGCAGTGTTCTATACTGCCCGTAAAATTGATAAGATGTCTGTATGGACTTCTCTATCGTCTTCGAAGGGAACAACAGACCGCTCATTTCATGAAAATACAATTTCCAGCTCAACATTATATGCTGCAGCGGGAGTAGCAGCTCTTGGGATCGGTTTTATTCCAAATAACGATGGCTGGTTAAAGAAATCAAATTACAGGCACAGCAAGGGAATTGTCGAGGCTTTATCAGCGACTTATCTCGTAACAAATGTGGCGAAAAATATTGTTGGGCGAAAACGCCCCAGCTTTGATAATTACCCCGAATCAGAACGTGTAGATGCCGATAAGTCCTTTCCTTCCGGGCACACTTCTATTTCTTTTGCGCTGGCGACGTATAGTACTCTGTACGTGTTTGACCACATAGGTCATTGGGATAGGAATGTGGATAAAGCCGGGAAACTGCTTTACCTGACCGGCAGTCATGTTCTTGCCGCTTATGTCGGATATACGCGGGTCATTGATAACAGGCACTTTGTGTCTGATGTTATAGCGGGAGGGCTGGTTGGCAGTACGGTCTCTGCGCTTGTTTATCATTATCAAAATAACTGCATATCCAGAAGTGAATCTTCGGATAACGTCCCAAAAAAAACGTTGCCGGTATTGCTATCTTTTAATCCATTTCCGGCATCGATGTCTTTAACAATTCCCTTTTAATATCGAATAAATACAAAACACCAGATTATTTATCCCTTCATACTAAAAAGGTTTAATCTTAACTTTCGATTAATGAACAAATTTTATCCGTGGAACAGAGGAGGAACGATTGAAACGAGCTGCATTTAAAATTTTTTTAGGTATTGCGTATTTATTGGCGGTATTAATGTGCTGCTCCGGTTGCGCGCTTATAGGTGTCCAGAAACCACGATACGATTATTCCGGTATGGATCGAAAGACAAAAACAATCCACAAAAAAGCCGAATCTTTTGCACGAAAATGCATCAGGAAAGGAGACCCGGTTCAGATGTCACTATGGTTGCGGGTTGATAGTGTGGGGTTAAATAAACAAGACCAGCAGATCCATATTTATTATAACCGGATTCTGGGACACATTCCATATCGATCAGAAAATATAGAAAAGGTCTATAAAACCATGCGCAAACAATTGAGGTGGCGCTATCGTAATTATGACCTTACGATATATTCTAAACATTTTCCCGTTGAAGAATTGGTCCCTAATTATTTTCGTACTCAAAAAACAGATTGGGACACATTGCGCCTACCTGTCAATTATGAACGTCCGCTGCCTGTAGTGCGGAATATCAGCAAGCCCCGGACGCCGACAAAAGGACTCAATCAGCGAAATATTGCTCTCTGGCACAGTCACGGCTGGTATTATGAAAATAAATTGCAGCGCTGGGAGTGGCAGCGTGCCCGGGTTTTTCAGACCGTTGAAGACCTGTTTCCAATGTCGTTTACCGTTCCCTACCTGGTTCCCATGCTGGAAAATGCCGGCGCTAATGTGTTTATTCCCAGAGAGCGGGATCTTCAGACTCATGAAGTCATTGTAGATTATGATTCATCAAGCACATCTGACAGCTATTTTGAAATCTCATCGGATACAAACATCATATTTCAATCGGCACCCGACTCTTCGGGATTTGCAATCGGAAACCCACCCTATGAAACCAGCGTCAACCCTTTTCGGCAGGGTTCATACAGATATATTACATCGGACACGACTGCTACGGCTGAAATACAGTTTGTACCAGAGATCCCGGAAGATGGCTATTATGCGGTAACCATCGCTTATAAATCTTTGAATCGCAGTGTCGAAGATGCTCATTATACGGTGTATCACCCCGGTGGGAAAACGGAATTTCTGGTCAACCAGCAGATCGGCGGCGGGACTTGGATATTTCTGGGAAAGTTTCAGTTCCGTGCCGGCAGGAATCCGGATATAGGTAAAATTGGATTGACTAACCAGAGTCGGCAGACGGAATTAATCGTCACAGCCGACGCCGTGCGTTTTGGAGGCGGAATGGGCAATATTTCCCGGGAAGGTCAGATCAGCGGACGACCACGATATGCCGAAGGCGCCCGCTATTATTTGCAGTATGCCGGTATGCCGGACACGCTGGTC
>JADHWC010000003.1 GCA_016783665.1 Fidelibacterota bacterium
AAATAGTCTGGAAGGTGTATTCTCTAATTTGAAGATAAAATTACAAAATCATCGTGGCTTGAAAAGAGAAAGAAAAATCAGATTTATCAATGAAATCCTGGCCAAATAGCAACCACTTTTTGTCTATTATACCTAAAATCACATAAAGGTAGAGATTTTATCCGAAAAAATTGCTAAACAGTAGAGTCCGGCGGTTGCCGGATTAACCACTTTGTCGGGGGTTCGAGTTGAACAAAGCGAAATCAGGCTACTGACTGATCCCTCCTCCGGAGCAAGTAGTTTCAAAAACAGCGACTCTGCAATATATATTGCGGTTTTCTTTACTAATTGGGTCATCGACGAAAATCCCTTGATATCGATTTATACTTATATGAACCATCATTTATTTTTTTTATTCTAATATCATCCTCAATTTCATAACGAATTTTAGCAGGTTTAAAATTTTTGTTTGTAATACTTTTTATTAAAATCTGTAATTCATCACAGGAATATGATTTTTTTGTGTTTGCAAGAATTGTAATGATAACTCTCTTAATACTCCATTTCTTATAAATTATGTAGGTTGCGTTTACCGGATCTTCCGATTCAACAACAATAATATCAGGAATTGTTTTAATAATATTAATAAAATCAAGTTGCGATAAATCTGTTTCAAGTTCATCGATAATATCAGATATTAGTGTAGCATCTTTCTTACGATATTTAACATAACTTAGAAGAAAATTTATATTTCTACTTAAATACTCTTTATTAAAATTGTCATATTCAGTTAGCCCGAAATAATTTGGACGGTATATTTTTAAAATATCCAATTGTTTTGCCAATGTGCGAAGGCTTTGAAGCCTACAAGAACGGTGTTTTATAATTTCTTGATGTAGTTTATTGCCGTGTATTGGGTTTTTATTAATATTAAAAATAGTTCTAACTGTTTTTTCTAAAGTAAGCCTTACATTTTGCCCTGTCGATGCTAAATTGTAAGTATAAAATCCTAAATTTTGTATATTGTTATCTCTCTTTAATATTTCAGCCAATTCATATTTACTACTTAACTTAGAAAATTTTTTAATCGCTTTTAAATATAAATCACGGACATGCATTTGATGTCCAATATTTTTCAATTCATTTTGACAAAATTCTTGCACTTCAAACCATAGTTCTCTGGGATACGATAAATGCTTCTCCAAACCCCATAAATGCCGGTCAATTCTAAAGATATCTTTATACCTTAACATATATGTTAATATAGATTTACGTTTAATAGGTCGAGCAAATACCATTTTAAAACCTTTTTTATTATGTAAGGGCAAATTTGAAAGTTGTTTGTAAATATCATTGGTGCTTATTGGTTTAGCACTGTTTTTTAAGATAACCTTAACACATTCATGAAAATTATAGTGACTTCTGTTTAAATATATTTTATTATTTTTATCATTTAAAATAAGTCTTTTTGAACTAAACACCGATAAAAAGTGTAATAGTTGATTGTTGACGGTCATATTTTGGATATAATTGAAAAAATCCAAGTTGTATGGGACTTTTGCTTTTTTGAAAAGTGTCGGATTTATCTTCAAAACAGCCGAATTTTGCTCAGATGGAAGGAAATTTCCAAACGGTGTATTTTTAAAAACATCCGATAAAAAACCCATATATAGGTTGCTTTGAAATTTACAGTTATATTCTAAATCAGATATATCTGAAAATTCTATGGGCTTTAGTGTGTTTTTTATCAAATTAAGGAAATGTTGATGATAATATTGATGATTAATAATAAAAAATGCACAATATGGTGCTATTATTTTATCTCTTAATATTTGTCTAACACGTTCCCTCGTCAGATTAAATAATTCTCCAATTTCTTTATGAATTATTTTCCCATTTTTATTATTATATCGACATTGGGCGATTTGTTTCTCAAAATCTGAGATGTAGTTTCCTGACAAGTAGCAATCAATGTCGCGAATTAAATTAATATTTTTGGATTTGAAGGTATTGATTTTAGTTGTAATAACGTGATTCTTTTTACTATAATACAGTGTTCGAAGTTCAAGAATTGCGAGTTTATCATTATAGGTATGTTCCTTTAATGGTATCATATCTAAACGTTTAAGTTCGTCTATTTTTTTTATATCGTGTTTTAAAAGAAATTCATGACAGAGGGGGCTGCATTTTATTGTGTCAGATAACAATATGGGCATATCTTTGAATTTTCCGACAAATAAACCGTCATACCATTTTCTTAAATAGAACAAAGCCTTTTTACCAACCCCCCTATATAACTCAAGTTCATAAAGTGATTTATTACTAATATTTCCAAGGGTTTTAAAATTTGAAATTAGTTTTTTATATGAAAAAAGTGGGTTTGGATTTTCACTTTGTGAAAATAAAAATATTTTTGAAATTTCAATTTCATTTAACTCAGGGGGAATCAAAAAGACAATCTTTTTATTGTCAACTAATGTCTCAGTCGATCTTCGTACTTTTTTTACTAATTGTGGCATGTTTTCTCCCTTTTTTAATCTATTTTCAACATTTCAAATTACTCGATAGTATTCAAAAATAAAACAGGATTTTTTATTTTTAAATGATACTTATACAGGCAATTGCAAGCATGAAATATCTTGATTGCGCGATAAAATGTTATTGATTTGTTTTGTAACCGTTATACTCTCTATTTTTCCCTTTTGTTAATATAAGTCTCGTCACTGAATTTTAAAAACGTTCTGATAATATTAATTACCTGGAATCCGCCTAATAAGCCTGCTATTGATTGAACTTTTAATAATGGATCCCAATCTTTACAAAATAAAAGTCCTACAATATTGAGGAGCTTTTATTTTTATAAATTTAAGTGATCAACTATTTAAAAATTGCATGAATCTATTCCTCCAAATAGCCGTGCCTTTTAAGACGTAAATTATAAATCACCCCACTAATCCAGGTTTTTACCATTGCTAAAATGATAAATACTCAATTTTTATCCGGCGTAGATTTATCATTGACGGATGTTAATGGGCATAAGCGCCCCTCTCTCACCATTTCCGAATTCATTCGGAATATCCTTCAAGTACTCGAGATAAAATCGCAGATATAATCACCAATCTCTTCGGTTCCCATAATGCCGCCTATATCGATCGTGACCCAATGCTGTTCAAAATTATTCTCGATAGCCCGATCTAACACTTCTGCTTCCGTAAATAATGATAATTCTTCCAGGATATATCGAAACGCTAAAATAGCGCCTAATGGATTTACGATATTATGACCTGCTAATTTATGTGATGCGCTTTGCATTATCCGGTAAAGAGAAATGACATTTGGATTCACTTCAACAGACATTGCTAATCCAAACCCGCCGGTAATTACAGTTGACAGTGTGGATAACAAATCTCCATACATACTTGTCGTTAAAATTACATCATATTTATCCGGATTATTTATTATCTCTTTAATTGCAGTGTTGATAAGTATATAATTAACCGAAATATCCGGATATTCCGACGCAATATCTTCTATAACGGATCCCCAAAGTTGATGACTGACGGGAAATAGCGTACCACGATCGATGAAACTAATTTGCTTTCTTTCCTTCTTTTTTACAAACTCAAAGGAACCCCGAATAAACTGCTCAACATTTTTTCTTGTAAAAACAGAGGAATGCAGGACTAATTCAGTATCTTTATCTTTATTAATGTAATTTTCCAACGGTGCGGCATAACCTTCCGTATTTTCTTTGATTATCAGGAAATCTGTCTTTTTCACTTCGGTATCTTTCACTGAAGAGAGCCAGTTTCTGTATAGTTTTACGGGCTGAATATTCAGAAACAAGTTCAACTGGTGTCTAAAGCCTAAAACAATTTCCTTAGCATTTTTCATATTGGGAATTCTCGGATCTCCCAGTGGTCCCAGCAGAATAACATCATAATTTTTTGAAAGCTGTTCGACAAATTCAGGCGGGAGCGATATTCCGGACTTCAGGTAATAATCAGCTCCATATGGAAATTTAGTTATCTCGATGCCGGAATTGTATTTAGAATTAAGCGAGTTCGCTATTTTATCAACTTGTGCAATCAAATCAGGTCCGACGCCGTCCCCTTCAATGATCGCTATACGATTCGGCTTCATTGCTTTTCCTCTTCAACCCTACTATGTAATTTACAAATTCACCACATAGTATGTTATGTATGTAAATTACTTTTGGGTTTATATATTGTTTAAAGTTCTTCAAATGACGTTATAAGGTTAATATCGGTCATAAATATTTTCATAATAAGGCGTTAATAGCCTATAATCACCGAAACCGGTTTCATCAACAAAAACAAACGTTCGGTTAATTTCATAATAGTACCATATTTCGTAAGGTTTTGATTGGATTTCAAAAGGATGGCGTTCGATATCGTTTGGTGGACCGAACAATATAAATACCATTCCCATATCAGTCTTCCATCCATCCATAAAACCGGTGAAATGTTCGTTTGAATATTGAATGCGTTTATAATATTCGTTCATAATTTCATTTTCTGTCGTGGCAGGTGATGGATCACGCTGTTTCCAGAATTTAATAAATTTCTCTTTCTTTTCTTTTGGTTTGGATTTTTGCAGGTCTTTGATAACTTTTGTGTTGGTGATATATTTCAGTTGTTCAATTGCATCGTCGAGGTTATCGATGAGTTTAGACATACCGAGCCAGCGTAATTGAAAGACCCGCTCGCTTGTGATCTGATCCTCTCCGATATTTATTGTGATGGAAATACGGTATTTGGCAAAACCCAATTTTGATTTGTTTATTACCAGCTGTTTTTTTGAGATTCCAGTTACAAAAGTATCTTTTTTAGTTGCAGATAATAGTACTTTTTTATCCATATCAAAAATGGAATACTTAATGCTACCCAATCCACCTTCGGATAAGATGTCGAACGATACGGTAAATTCCGGTTTACGATCTGTTATAGTGCCTTCCACCGATGTAATATCTTCAGTTTCACCAGCTTTATTTTTAATTTTTTGTTCGATAATATTGATATTACTCAGCGTGATTGCTTTTTCGTAAAAATGGCTGACGTCAATTTTCTTTTTACGAAAACTGCTCTTTTTAGTGTCCAGGTCAAGTACGCCAATCGTAAGCAGAAATTTGTCAGGCAATACTTTAAATTCGACTTTATTCACATCGAATACTTCCCGGGAGTTTGTTTCTTTATAAGATTCAGTGTTCAATTCCTGCCGCCAAATCCTTGACGCGACTTTGGCGTCGTCTTCACTTAAAAGTAATATGGAAATTTCGTAGCGACCGGTATATTTCCGACCTTTCTTAATAAACTGAATAGCGTCAAAAGGAACTTTAGTAATAACTTCAAGTCGTATTGAATCCCTGCTTATCATTGGATAGGTAATAGCTTCATAATAGAAGAAAGGTATATCTGATTTCTCATTATTTTTTGGTTTGTGATCGTCTTTAGCAAATCCAACTTCTAACATTGTTAAAATTATTACCGATAATGTGTAGATTTTAATTCGCATAGCGCCTCCATTGGTACTTGGTGAGTCCATTATCGGTTCCAAACCATACTTGCTCACCATCTATTAAAACCTTATATATAAAATTACCTGCCAATCCATCTGACATTGTGTAATGTTCAGTATAAAAATCATCGATACGCACTAAAAATGCTCCATTATCCGTACCAACCCATAAATATTTTTTATCAACGGACATATCAAAAATATAAGAATTGGTCACAGGAATGACCTGGGGAATCGAAGTAAATATTTTTTTTGCATGATGATACATCAATAATCCGCCATACCGGGAAAAGATCGTTACCGAATCGTTTGATGCTATGGAATTCACATTCGACGCAACTGCTTCATCAATATCAATTCTTTCCCCAAACATATCGTAATGTTCGACATTATGAGTTAATTTGTCAATGGAATATAGACCATTATTTGTTCCTATCCAGATAATATCCTTTGAACAAAGAACCTTATATATTTTCATTTTTTGTCTGTCGCGTGTCAGATAAACTCTTTTAATGGCGAAGGAAGGCAGCTTAATCTTATTAAGCCCAAGGGGCGTTCCTATCCAGGCAAGCGTGTCTTCCAGGGCGATTGTCCATACAATCTCATCCTGCAGCCCTTTTGTCATGGAATACCGTTTCCAATAGTTCTTATGATAATTATAAATCGACAGTCCCTGATCAGTGCCAATCCACAGCCGCTTATCATTATATGCGATATCATTTACTATTTCAGATGCTAATTCGGGGATTAATTCAGTTTCTAAGTATTCCCAGCTGTCATTATCGAGATCATAGACAGAAATTCCGGATCGGTTAAATAGAGTTTGTAAATTTTTAGAACTACTTCCCATCCAAAGTCTGTCATCGGAGAGAGTTAAGGCATTTATGGAATTTTGCATCGGACCTTTTGAATAGACGGTCATATTTTTTACATTCATATCACCTTCAAATAGACCTAAACCCCAGGCGCCACCGTAAAGATCGAGATTGAAATCAGAATAAAAAACACTCACTGAATATTCACGGAAATCATCATCATAGATCAAGCCATCGGCTTCAAACCGGTATGGCTGATTAATGGCAAATTTATGCAATGATGGTAACGGATCAATTCTGCTGGGAGCCCATTTGATTAGATCGGACTGTCCGTTAGAAACACTGGAATAAAATCCCAGAGTTTTGCTGATTGATATTATATCACCTTTCGATGTCTGCAGCCATAGATAAGAATTATCCATTCCCAAGCGAATAATTGACTCAGTATCAGGAATATGGATTTGATCGTTGGAAATATTTTCCCACTTTTCCGCCGAAGGATTTAAATAACTCACACCTGAACTGTGAGCAGCCCAGATATAATTCGTTGATGGATCAAATAAAACGGCTGTCACAAAATCATCCGCCATTCCATCACTGCTAGTATAAGGTTCCTCCCAGTATCGTCCGTATTTATGATATGGAATCACGCCACCGCTTGTACCGTAATATATATACTCGTAACCTTCGCTCAGACTCGTTGGAAAATTACAATTTTTATAGCTGATCCAATCATCCAGATTATATATTCTGACAGGCGCTGTAAATTCATCGTTAGCGAAGGTTTGTCCGCTAAAAACTAATAGAAGTGATATGATTATAGTGTATAAGTTTCGCATATAAATAAATCTTTTAAATTTAACAGAACATCCCCCTTTTTATTCCCCCTTTACTAAGGGGGATTTTAATTTTCCCCTCTAATAAGAGGGGTGTCCGGCAGCTGCCGGACGGGGTGTGTTACTCCCTTCACCGAAGGAATGATCTCTTTCATAATCCTCAATCCAATTTCTAATACCTTCTAATACTTCATCCATATTCTTTTTCACATCAATGTCCGAAAATCTTAAAAACTTAAGTCCAAGGGATTCAAGAAGCTTTCGACGTTTATAATCTACACCCCCTTTAAATTCGTGACTCACTCCATCTATCTCAATTATTAAATTTAATTTTGGACAGAAGAAATCGACTATATAATTGTTAATCGGTTTTTGCCTGTGAAAATCATAGCCTTTCATTTTTTTACATTTTAGATAATTCCATAATAGAACTTCAGACAAGGTGCTATTATTACGGAGCTTTCTGGCAAGTAATTTGAGATGTGGATTGTAGTAGATTTTCATTTTTGAAACTCGTTATACATTTTTAAAATAACAAGCGGTAAATAGGATATAACATCCCCCTTTTTATTCCCCCTTTAATAAGGGGGATTTTAATTTTCCCCTCTAATAAGAGGGGTGTCCGGCAGAGCTGCCGGGCGGGGTGTGTCGCTCTCTTCACCGAAAGAATGATCTCTTTCATAATCTTCGTTTTAGAAATTAGAATAAATACCAAATCACATCCCCCCTTTTATTCCCCCTTTACTAAGGGGGACTTACAAAGGGTGTTACAATCAATTGTAAAAAATATTTTCTCCATCACAAGATGTTATCAATTACGAATAAACATTTTTCCTGCCAGCTGGCGCACGATGCCTTTCAATTCTAAATTGAGAAGTGCCGGAAGCACTTCGTAGGATGATTTGTGAAGAGTTTCTGCCAACGAATCAATATCTATAGGATCATTCGACAGAGCATCAAAAACTGCTTTTTCAAATCCTTCCAAATCAAATTCGATATTCAGTTGTCGGGGCGTACTTGGAAATTTGCGAATGCGATCGATTTCTATCAGAATATCATCGATATTTGTGACAAGTTTTGCACCTTTTTGGATTAAACGATTAGTCCCTTTACTCTTGATATCATCTAATCTGCCAGGGATGGCAAACACCTCCCTGTTCTGATCAACAGCATAATAAGCAGTCAGGATTGCTCCGCTCTTTTCGCCTGCCTCAATGACCACAACTCCCAGACTCATACCGGAAATAATACGATTTCGCCGGGGAAAATTGACAGCATCCGGCTTTGTTCCGATTGGAAATTCCGTACAATATGCTCCGTTTTGAATTATCTGATTTTTTAGTTCACGATTTTCTTGCGGATATATCCTGTCGATCCCATTTCCCAAAACTGCAATAGTGCGTCCTCCGTGAAGAAGCGCCGTTTTATGCGCGGCTGTATCAATTCCCCGCGCAAAACCACTGACAATCACGATCTGTTGTTCCACCAATCCCTCGACTAAGTCTTCGACAACTTTCTTTCCATAGGAGCTTGGTTTTCGGGTGCCGACTACCGCGATCGCATCAACATCGATTTCAGTAAAGTCTCCCATATAATATAGAACTATTGGCGGATCGTATATATTTTTTAATTGAGTTGGATAACTTTCATCGAAAATAGTCGTCAATTTGAATGGACTTTTCTGCAATTCTATTAACTGTGAATCAACAAAATCCGCTGTATCAGATTTTTTTATAGCTTTCGCCAGGCGATAATCAATTCCGGGAATCCGGCATAATTCATCAATGGACGCACCGAAGAACTGCTCGATATTCTTAAAATGCCGCACGACACTCAAAATCCTTCTTGGTCCTAATCCGGGTATCGATAACAATTGCAGCGCTGTTCGTTGATTATCCATTTTGCTCTAATAATTTAACAATTTTTTCGACTAAATTATTCAATCCGTCTCCGTTGATTGCCGAAATCGGAATTACATCAATCTTCGATATTTGCGGTAAATTGATTTCAGAAATAATATCTGTTTTTGTTAATGCTATTAAGCGTGGTTTATCGGAAAATATATCAAGATATTTATCCAATTCGGCATTTAATATCTGATATTGACCGATGATATCTTCCTCGGTTGCTTCGATAAGAAAAACAAGTACCTTTGTACGTTCCAGATGCCGCAGGAACCGATGACCAAGTCCTTTCCCCTGATGCGCCCCTTCGATTAAACCGGGAATGTCAGCCATGACAAAACTTCGATATGTTCCATATTTAACAATACCTAAATTTGGCACCAAGGTTGTGAAGGGGTAGCTGGCGATCTTGGGACGAGCAGTGGTTAATTTTGAAATTAGAGTTGATTTTCCGGCGTTTGGAAAACCGACCAATCCCACATCGGAAATTACTTTCAATTCAATAACAAGGTTCTTCTCTTCTCCGGGTATTCCCTGTTCGGCATAACGAGGCGCTCGGTTAGTGGAAGTTGCAAAGTTTGCGTTTCCCCTGCCGCCTTTCCCGCCGGTCGCAACAATAAACGAATCATTCTTTTTTGTCAAATCTGCGAGAACAGCGCCGCTATCTTTATTGGATATTACCGTACCGGGAGGAACATTTATTATCACCGGTTTTGCGTCCTGACCGGTTTTTCTACTACCCTGCCCCGCTCCTCCGTTTTTGGCTTTATAGCTTTTATGATACTTGATATCCTGAAGTGTGAACAGGTTATTATCAACGCGAATGATAATATCGCCTCCGCGACCGCCATCACCGCCACTGGGTCCTCCTTTCGGAACGTGCTTCTCCCGTCGAAATGCCACACATCCCTTACCGCCATCCCCTGATTTTACATATACTTTTGTCCAGTCAACAAACAATATCATTACTCCATTGGGTTTTAATCATCCGTATTTAAACTAAATTTATTCAGTTAAGTTGCAAATATAATCTTCAAAAAAATACCTTCTATTCAATCAAGGTTAGAAGGTATTTAGAATAAAGCTAAATGGAAAGTGAATTATTTTGTCGCTTCTTCCATTATTTCATTCAAGCGCTGGACGAATTCCGTCGGATTTGTCAAATTGCCATCAATTAACATCGCTGATTCATATAGCTGCAGAATTGACTTTCTCAGAAGCGGATCCTTGCTGTCGCCTATATTCAACCGGGACAAATTTTTAATTAAATGATGGACTGGATTTATTTCAAGAATCTTTTTCCGGGGTATAACTTCCTGATTCATGATTTTCATCATTCTTTCCATTTGCGGATCCAAGCCATCTTTCCCGACGACCAAAGTCACAGGTGAATTTACCAGGCGTTTTGAGACTGTCACATCCTCTACTTTATCGCCAAGAGTTTCCTTAAATACCGAAATCAGTGAGTTTGTCATTGTCTCGTTTAGCGAATCAGCTTCTTCACTGTCTTTATCCTTTTTCTCATCATCCAGCGTGATATCCGCTTTATCGATGGATTTTAAGGGTTTTTTATCATACTCGTTTATTGATGGAGTGACAAAAACGTCCACCGGATCAGTCATTAACAATACTTCGATATCATTTTTCCTGAAATATTCAAGATTAGGATTTCTTTCCACAATATCCCGGTCCTCGCCTGAAAGATAATAAATCTCTCTCTGCTTTTTCTTCATTCGTGTGATATAATCGTCCAGTGATACCAATTCCCCTTTTGGTTTTGCCGTCGATTCAAAACGAAGAAGTTTGATAATTTTATCACGGTTTCCAAAGTTACTATTAACACCTGTTTTGAATAGCATACCAAAATTCTTATAGAACTTTTCAAATTTGCCGATATCATTTTTTGACCAATCTTCAAGCATATTGATAATTCTGGTGGTTAAAATTGTTTTGATTTTAGCCATAACCGGACTGTGCTGTGTGACTTCACGAGAGATATTTAATGGTAAATCTTCCGTATCAACAACACCACGAACAAATGTTAAATATTCCGGTAATAGATCTTTAGCATCGTCCTGAATAAAAATACGATTTGAATAGAGATGAAGTCCTTTATCTTCAAGATCATAAAAAAGATTCATTGGAGCTTTTGGCGGTACAAACAATAAAGCCTTAAAGTTAACCGCGCCTTCGAGAGATAGATGCAGATGACCAAGCGGAGCTTCAAAATCATTAGCGACAAACTTATAAAACTCGATCAATTCATCCTCTTTTAATTCATCTTTTGACCGGCGCCATAAAGCATCAACAGTATTCGCTTTCTCTTTGCCTATTTCAATCGGGAAATCGACAAAGTTAGAATATTTTTTAATAGTCGATTTAACGCGATAATCTTCACTAAAATCTTTATGTTCATCCTTTAAACGGAAACTGATTGATGTACCCCGTTTCTTACGGTCAATTTCCTCTATTGTAAATGAACCTTGTCCGTTTGACGTCCAGCGATACCCTTTTGACCCGGGATTAGCGTGACGGGTTTCTATGACTACCTCGTCAGTTACCATAAAAACAGAATAAAATCCAACGCCAAATTGACCGATTAAATCTCCCTCAGGAACTTTCCCATTTTTCTGTATCTCTTCCAAAAACTTCAACGTACCGGAATTTGCCACCGTACCGATGTTCTTGATCAGATCTTCTTCGGTCATTCCAATACCCGAATCTTCTATCGAAAATAACTGCTTTTTAGTATCCAAATTTATCGATATTTTCAGATCAGCATCAGGATCAGTGATTTCCTGATTCGTTATCTGTAAAAAACGTACTTTATTCAAGGCATCGGAGGCATTGGAGATTAATTCTCTTAGAAATACTTCCGGATGAGTATAAAGGGAATGAACAATCAGATGAAGCAGTTGAGTTAATTCTGCTTTAAACTTATAGGTTTTTTTTGATTTAGTCGAATTTTTAGCCATTGGATAATTCCTTATATAATTTGCATAATTATTGAAAAGCGCATTGAGATGTTACGAATATCATGCCAAAATTTTTAAACGTCATATTGTCAGATATTATTTCCGGAATACCATAAAACCTAACCTGGATAAACCCCCGAAGGGGCAGGCCCGCCTGCTCCCGAACCGCTACGGCGGAGAGGGTGGGCAGGCAGAGCCAAAAAGGAAAAGAGTTAAAAGTGAAAAATGAACAGGCTGTTCCAGTCCAGGCGATTCTGGATACTGGATTCTGGATACTGGATTCTGGATTCTGGATACTGGATTCTAGATACTGGATTCTGGATACTGGGTACTGGATTCTGGATACTGGGTACTGGATTCTGGATACTGGGTACTGGATTCTGGATACTGGGTACTGGATAAGAAAAAAAACAAGAATATGATTAGTAAGGGACTAATTGTTCACGAAATACGCTATAAATTGTAAATCTTTTGGAGTTTTATGGCAAATATTGTATGCTCCTTTAGATTTCATTTATTATATTACGGCGCTTTGATGGTTTATTGAAAACACTATAGTACGTATCAGATATCTAACAGCTAAGCGTATATGATACAGTTGCAATAAATTCTCTGTAAATAAGCCCCTTTTATCAGGCTATTTTAAATAGTATGACCGGGGATAATCGTACATAAAAAATATTAGATCACATTTTAGGAGGACTGTTTAATGGCGAAAATATTAATAGTCGATGATGACGAAGACTTTGTATCGGCTGTCAATCTCTTACTGAAAAGCAACGGTTTTGATGTTGCAATTGCAAATTCCCGCCAGGAAGGAATGGAAAAATTTGATGAAGATAATCCGGACCTGGTCTTATTGGACGTGATGATGGATGAACCGGATGACGGATTTGTAATGGCTCAATCGCTCAAGAAAAAAGCGAAGGACATCCCGGTTCTGATGTTAACAAATGTCGGACAGGTTACAGGTCTGGATTTTGACAAAGACAGTGAAATGGTTCCCGTCGATGATTTTGAGCAAAAACCAATTATGCCAAATATATTACTTGATAAAATAAACCAACTTCTTGGCAAATAAGGAGATAGGTCAATGCAAATTATCGATAGACAAAAAGTAAACAAACAAATTAAGGAACTGAAGAAAAAATATGGTGACGATCGCTCCGCTCTAATGCCGATACTTCAGGACCTTCAGGAAATTTACGAGTATCTTCCGGATGTTGTAATGCAGGAGACGGCGCATTCTCTTGGAATTCACCCTGTGGAAGTTGAAGGTGTTGCCAGTTTTTACAGCTTCCTTCGCACGAAGGAAAAACAGGGCAAATATGTCATCCGGCTATGCCGGACAATTTCCTGTGATCTCGCCGGCAAATCAAATGTTGCCCGCCAGCTGGAAAATGAAATGGGCATCAAATTCGGCGAAACAACAAAAGATGGAAAATTCACACTCGAATATACAAACTGCCTTGGAATGTGCGATCGAGGACCTGCCCTGATGATCAATGATCGTCTGTTTGCAAAGGTAGATCCTGAGAAAGCATCTCAAATCATAGCAGATTGTCGCAGGGATTTTTTAAAGAGCGACTTTCCGAAAGTTGTTCCCTCAGATGTTAAGAAAGCCGGACCGATCCTGGATCATGGTTTAAAACCTGCTGAAGCAATAAAAAAAGCGCTTAGTATGTCACGCTCGGAAATCATTAATACTATCCGTGAATCCGATCTAAAAGGTCGCGGAGGCGCAGGTTTTCCTACTGCTGTTAAATGGCAGCTCGCCGGCGCCGCAAAAGGCGAAAACAAATATGTCGTCTGTAACGCCGATGAAGGTGAACCGGGAACTTTCAAAGATCGTATGCTGCTTTACGAACATACCGATTTTCTTCTTGATGGAATGACCATTGGCGCTTATGCAATCGGCGCTTCAAAAGGTTTCATCTACCTGCGTGGTGAATATCTCTATATGAAAAAATATCTTGAGGAAGCCCTGGAAAATCGCCGGTCGGAACATCTGCTTGGAAAAAATATCCTCGGGAAAGATGGTTTTCACTTTGATATTCGAATCCGAATGGGAGCCGGCGCTTATGTATGTGGTGAAGAGACTGCCTTAATTGAATCTCTTGAAGGCTATCGCGGTGAACCCCGCAACCGTCCGCCCTTCCCTGTCGACACAGGATTCCAGGGTAATCCGACAATCGTCAACAATGTCGAAACTTTTATTGATTCAGCCTTGATAATTGTAAAAGGGTACGAGTGGTTCAATATTCATGGAACAGAAAAATCGAAGGGCATGAAGATCTTCAGCATCTCAGGCGATTGCGAACGTCCCGGTATTTACGAGTTTCCTTTCGGAATTAAGGTTTCCGAATTATTAAAAGAAGTTGGCGGTGAAGACGCAAAAGCAGTCCAGATTGGCGGCGCTTCCGGTCATTGTATATCACGAAAAGACTTTACCCGTACTATTGCTTTCGAAGATATCGGATCGGGCGGTTCAATTATTGTTTTCGGGCCTGATACCGATATGCTGCAGGTAGCCAAGAACTTCCTTGAATTCTTCGTGGAAGAATCCTGCGGACAATGCACACCTTGCCGGGATGGCAATCCGAAGCTGCTCGAAGGTATCGAAATGCTCGAAAATGGACGTTGTTCCGTTACCTATCTCAATGAATTAAAAAAATTAGGCGAAACGATTCAGAATGCATCAAAATGCGGTCTTGGCCAATCAAGTCCTAACGCATTCTTATCTATTGTTGACAATTTTAAACCAGAAATCCTTGGCCCGGCAGCTGCCGGGAAGCTGACTAAGGAGGAGCGCTATGCAAGAAAAAGATAAATTATTTGAAGAAACAAACCGGTCCCCTAAAAGTACAAAAACGGCTTCCGTAAAAATACCGGTAAATACTGAGGCGATTGGTGCGCTTATTAAAGTCACTATCGACGATAAAGAGATCAGAGTTCCAATGGGAACCACAATTCTCGAAGCTGCCGGAAAGCTCGGGATAAACATTCCTACATTATGCTATCATGAAGACCTGTGTATCAGCGGTGTCTGTCGTATATGTGTTGTAGAGATTGAAGGATATAGAACGCTTCAGGCATCTTGCGCTTTTACGATCACTCAAGCGATTAATGTTCATACTCACACCCGTAAAGTCCGCCAGGCGCGCCGTCATATACTTGATCTTCTGCTTTCGAATCATTATGGCGAATGCTACACTTGTGTTCGGAATAACAATTGCGAACTACAGAAATTAGCCAATGAATACGGCGTTGATTTTTACCGCTTCGGACATGTTGAAAAACCGACTTACGGTCGTGATGAATCTTCCTATGCAATTGTCCGCGATATGGATAAATGTATCATGTGCCGGCGTTGCGTACGCACCTGTATCGATCTGCAGGAAGTCGGCGTCTATGAAGCTATGAATAAAGGCGCTGAAACCCATATCGGAACATTTATGGATAATCCCATGGCGCAGTTGATCTGCATCAATTGCGGTCAATGTATCAACCGCTGCCCAACCGGCGCATTACATGCTAACGATCCGTCAGACACAATCTGGGCGGCAATCGACGATCCGACAAAACATGTTGTAATCCAGACCGCTCCGGCCCCGCGTTCGGCGATTGGAGAATGCTTCGGACTGGAACCCGGCAAACCACTTACATTCGAAATGAATACAGCGATGCGCTATTGTGGCTTTGATAAGGTATTTGACACAAACTTTACGGCAGACCTTACAATTATTGAAGAAGGCACTGAACTGATTCTGCGACTGTATAATGCGCTTGTGAAAAAGGAACAGCAAGCCCTGCCGCAGTTCACATCCTGTTCGCCGGGCTGGGTAAAATATATCGAACATTTTAATCCGGAAATGTTAGCACATGTCTCCTCTGTTAAAAGTCCGCAGCAGATGTTCGGTGCGGTTATTAAAACCTATTATGCCGGACTCAATAATATCGATCCGGCTGATATTGTCACGGTGGCTTTAATGCCCTGCACGGCAAAGAAATTCGAATGCAATCGTCCTGAAATGAACGATTCCGGTTTTAAGGATATTGATTACGGTTTAACCACACGCGAACTGGCGCAGATGTTTAAGGAAACCGGCATAGACCTGGTAAATATGAAAAAATCGGATTTCGACGATCCTTTTGGAACTGCAACGGGTTCCGGCGTTATTTTTGGCGCAACCGGCGGTGTGATGGAATCCGCTCTCCGCTCGGTATATGAATTCATTTCCGGCGAAAAGATCGAGAATCTGTTCGATCATGCCAGGATTGTTCCGGTGCGTGGATTTGAAGGCGTTCGCTATGTGGAATTGCCCATTGCCAAAGTCGGACCCGTGCCGGACATCCTCAAACATCTTGTTCCCGATTGGAACTGGCTGAAGGGCGTCACATTGAAAGTTGCGGTATGTCACGGTACTGCAAACGCCAAAAAAATTCTCGATGATATAAAAGCCGGCGGCAGAATGAGTGAATGCCATTTTATCGAATTCATGGCTTGCCCGGGCGGATGTCTCGGCGGCGGCGGTATGCCGATCCCGACCGATGAAAAGATCCGCGCTGCCCGCGCTAAAGCAATTTATGCCGAAGATGAATCCTCCGAAGTCCGGAAATCCTATGAGAATCCCGCTATTATAAGACTCTACTCTGAATTTCTCAGCGACGGACCATGTGGACATAAAAGCCATAAATTGCTGCATACCGGTTACACGCCGCGAGGGAAAAAACTGGTTTAAATTATCTTTGCGATAAAATGAATAAGGCTATCCGATTGGGTAGCCTTTTTTCAATTTCATCTCATTCACCTCGTTCCCAAATTTAATTTGGGAATGAGTCGAAATCCATTACACTTTCTCTGAATAATCCTCAAACAACACTCTTTTCACATACTGATTCCGTTTGGGCTCAGTGAGCTTTTTGTAAAAACCCAAACTATCATCCACCAATCCTTGTAGTAATTTGTCAAATACCTTGTTGAACATAAATCTTTTATTGGATTCTGTGTTATCACCAAGATGAACTTTCCGTAGTTCCTTATCCTCATTCAACCGGGTTTGTATTTTTTCCAAATTCACTTTGTCATCGTCGTTCAAATCACTACCAAAGTTCTCATTTAGGACTTGTATGATATGGGATAGTAAATCTTTGAGTTCTTCGGGTGGAGATTCACCCACCCCGGTTGATATAGGTTGTAACTCCCCATCCTCATACATCAGGGAAATCGGATAGCTATGTTTCTTCTCAATCCTGAAATACTCCAAATCCACATAGGAAAAAACATCTGCCAATCTATCTCTTGTTCTCCTGGGGAGTTTCCTGTTCAGGAATCGCAGGAAGATATACAGTTTTTCAAGCTTTATATCTTTGAAAGTGATGATTTGAGAAATGTATCCGTACAGTCTAATAAAACTCTGAATCTGATGACGGAAATCTTCCCTTTCTTCTTCCTCCAACCTCTTCCAATCTTCTACCACATAGTCCAAAATGGGTTGTAGTTCTTCATCGGGTATTCTGTCATCGTAGAACTTCTCTATCAACTCATTTACTGTTTCATCCCGGAATAGATTGTATTTCTTTATTTCTTGTTCAATGGAATACAGTTTGTTGGGGTCGGTTTCCTCTACAAGTAGAGTCCCTTGATAGTATGGTTGGAATGAATCCTGAATGATTTCCGGTTTATTCACAAAGTCCAATACAAGAGTGTCAGTCTTACCTGTCATCGTTCTGTTCAACCTGCTCAAAGTCTGAACGCACTGGAGTCCTTGAAGTCGTTTATCTACATACATTGTATGAAGTAACGGTTCGTCAAATCCTGTTTGAAACTTGTTACAAACAATCAGGATTCTATACTGCGGGTCTTTGAAGTTCTCCTGGGTCAATCTTTCAGGGAAACCGTTCAATGATGGCTCTGTATATTCCTTGTGAGTATCCTTATCATACACCGTTCCACTAAATCCAACCAGGACTTTGAATGGAAATTCCATTTCTTTTAACTGCTTATCAAATTCAAGTTTGTATTTGACACAGTGAAGTCTTGAGCGGGTCACCACCATTCCGCGACTCTTGCCGCTTATTTTTAGGGAGCTATGGTTCAGGAAGTGTTCTAAAATGATTTTGGTTTTTTCAGAGATGGTATGCGGATGAATATCTACATATTTCACCAACATCTTTTTTACACGACTTTCGGGCAGTTCCTTATCCTCCTCAATCTTTTTATTTAGACGGAAATATCGCTCATAAGTGGTGTAATTCTGTAAAACATCAAGAGTAAAATTTTCTGAAATACTCTGTCTCATTGAATACAAATCAAAAGAAACGAACTGTCCGTCCTCGTTCTTTCTGCCAAAGATTTCAAATGTTTTATTCTTCGGTGTTCCACTAAAACCGAAATAGGAAATATGAGCTTGTCTTCCCCTTGAAATAATTTCATCTAATATCAGTTTATCCACTTCGGTAAGGTCATCCCAATCCTCACCTTCCTGGAACTCATCCAATACAGATTTGGACAGAGATTTTTTCAGGTGTTTGGATGTTTCTCCACTTTGAGATGAATGAACTTCATCGATGATAACGCCGAACTTCTTACTTTTCAGTCTGGATATGGAATCTGATATAACAGGGAATTTCTGAACTGTGGTAATGATGATGGATTTCCCCAATTCAAGGTATTCTTTCAACTGTTGGGAATTGACATCCACAGGATTCACTACACCTTTGGTTTGTTCTAACTGTTTAACGGTATTCCGTATTTGTTTGTCTAAAACCTTTCTGTCTGTAACTACAATTACAGAATCAAACATACCTTCCGTGTCTGCGGGAGTTCTGTAAAGAGAAGTCAATAGATGAGACAACCAACCAATAGATAAGGATTTACCACTTCCTGTGCTGTGTTGTATCAGATAATTATTTCCAACACCTTCTTCAACTACAGATTTCTTCAAGCTCCTGATGACATTCAATTGATGGAATCGGGGGAAAATCAGAAGTTCTTTTTTCTTATCAACCACTTTCCCAAGCTTTGAATCATACACCTTCTCTTTTTCTTCACGGATATGAACAAAGTTCTCTATCAAATCCAACATACTGTTGGGATGTAGAATATCCTCCCACAGATAATGGGTTTTATGTCCTTTAGGATTGACAGGATTTTCAATGTCTTTGTTGTAAGGAAGAAACCGTGTCTTACCACCCATCAACCGTGTCGTCATTGACACTTTTTCATTCCCTACAGAAAAATACACAAGATTCCGTTTGAATCTGAACAACGGTTCTTTGGGATCGCGGTCATACTTCCATTGTTTCTCACCGTCGATATGGTTCTGTCCCGTGAGTGTGTTTTTCAGTTCCATCATCACGATTGGGATTCCATCGATGAAGATTCCCATATCAATAGAGTTCTCATTTTTCAGAGAGTATTTCAGTTGTCGGATGACGGTAAAACGATTCTGTTTGTATAAATCTTTATGTTCAGGATTCAGCCCGCTCCTGGGCTGGAAATATACCAGGTGAAAATCACAGCCCCTGTCCTTGACGCCATTCCGTAAGACATCGATAACCCCTCTGTTTTCAATTTCTGTGGATACTCGTTTTATCAGTTTGATTTCTGTTTCAGAACCATATTGTAATTCAAGTTTTTCAAGGGTTTTAGCCTGGGTTTCCTGAATGAATTCAATCAGTTGGGCAGGAATAAGACAGAGAGTTTTATCATATATGGATGGGTCTGATGAAGAATAACCACTACTGACAAGATGTTCTTCAATGTGTTCTTCAAAGTCTTGTTCAAGGTAATTCATTTTTCCAATTCTTTTCTAAAGTTTGTCTAATTTAGTAAAGAAACTGCGTGATTCAAGTGATAATACATAATTCGAATAACTCCTTGTTATAGCGATAGATAGATGTATTCATATCCTGCATTTCAATCTTATTTGCTATCAATTCAACACCCTTCTTTACTAAAACTTTACTAATTCTTTACTAAAATCCATTTTCTACCACGTAACCCACGAATTTATTCGTGGGTGATACAATAATGTCTAAACCAAACCGATTCATCGGTTTATCTCCAGATTATGCAACTTCATGAATTGTTCATATTCCTCTTTGAAGGTCATTTTACGATGATGCTCTTCTTGCGTTCGGATGTATCGTTCGACTTTTCCCACATCAGATTCACTAACAGAAAACGCTCCATAGCCAACCTGCCAACTGAATTTTAATTGTACTAAATCCTCCTGATTAATCCAATGAGACGTTTCCCCTTTGATAGATTTCATTACTTGAGCAATTGAGACCTCTCTGGAAAGTAAAAATAATTGATGCACATGGTCACTTGTCCCATTGATAATTAGAACCTTACAATCCATTTCCTCCAATTTCTCGTATAAATGGGTATGTACATCTTTACGGATAGCATTAACAAGCAATGGTCTCCGATCTTTAGTTCCAAAGATGCCGTGTATCCATAATTTTGTTAGTGAGTGACTCATAACTTTCCTTTGTATAAACCGTTAAAACGGTTTCCTTTTTGTTGTTGTTCATGCTCCCACGATTGAAATCGTGGGTTTCTAACAATTGTTTATCATTCAGTCCTCGATTGTGATTGTGGATTGCTTCGTATGGTTCGCATTCATCTTGATTGTGTCTCTCCTTCAACCAAGACGGTTGAGTTATACCCCCTCACATCAATTTTCCCCGTCACCACTTCGGAAATAAGTGATTGACGGTATTCTTTTAAAAGTTCAATTCGTTGGGTTTCTTTTTCAATGGTAGTGTCAATCTTTTGGGTTTGTTCATCAAGATATTCAACGATTTGGTGTTGTTCAGTATTGGTTGGTTTTGGATAAACCATATTTGAATATTTTTCACCATTCACATTTTCAATAGTTGAAGTGATTGTGTTTAGACGAATCCAATATAAATAAAAATCAGTTTTCGTTGTGTAAAAGACAAATTTTGAAGAAAAATAATCCCCAAAATTGAATCTTACTAAATAACCACCTGAAGAATACATACCATCTTGAAGATGTAAATATGATTTGCCTACAGTATGTCCACTTCTACATAACAACAAATCATATTTATCCAATAGAAACTCTACATCCACATCTGATTCAATTAAATATTTTCCATTATCGGGATTCAATTCTCCACAATCATCAAGGTCTGTAATCCTTATAAACCTTACACCATTTTCAGTATATCTGTCACTACTAATATTGAGACCATAACGAACTGGTATTAGTGTATCGTATTTAAGTTTTGAAATAGTCCAACCACTCGGAATCTCCCCAATCCACTTAACACCACTATCTTTCATCTCCACATTCCTGCCCGCCCTCTCGTCCGTTCGGGAGCCAGCCTGCTCACGGAGTGCTGGCAGGCAGGCGGGGGGGTTCAGCCCTTTGGTCACACAATGATTGATAAGGGCAGTTCGTTTTTCTTTCAGGAGTTCGATCTTCTTTTCTGTTTTTTCAATCAGTTCGTCAATCTTTTGGGTTTTGTGGTCAAGGAAGGAGACGATTTGTATTTGTTCTCTTTTTGGAGGAATCAAGAATTGAAAAGTAGAAATCTCTTCTTGACTCAACATTGGGATTGTTGTAATTGAACCAATCAAATTAATTTGAGTAAAAATGTGATTTGATTGTAAATAGTACCAAAGAAATATTGGATTTTCTTTTATTTGATTAACCAAAACAAGACTCGGATTGATTGTCATTTCACCATAATCTTCATCAATGAATACTACTTTCCCTAAACTTCCCCTTTGACTAATAATCATATCACCTTTTTTCACCATAATCTCGGGGGACTCATAATATTTATCCCAACTCAAAAAGTCAGGATTTGATAGGTCTATTTTTTGGGATGAGTTGATATGTTTCCCTCCAAGAACTAAACATCCTTCCCCTTCATCTACAAAATCAGTTTTCTTATATCCTTTGTATCCAATCCTACCCTGTAAATTTACAATATATCCAAGTTTTTTTCTTGCCCACCCACTCGGTATCTCTCCAATCCACTCAACTTCACTATCTTTATATGACGGATACGGTCTCATTATCAATTCTTTTTACATAGGTTAATAACGCAAAAAATTACACATACTTTTATATCTATAGGTAAATAATCCAATTTTCTACCCATACTATTCTTCGCCTGCAAATAGTGTAAATAATGGTAAGTTGACATAATAGTTACTATTTTTGATTTTCATTTTTTTTACAAAGCCATCTTCTGATAACTGATTGAGATAACCGGATGCCGTTTTTCTTGACACCCTTAATTCATGTTCAACAAACTCTATTTTTGTATAAGGATGTTTAAACAAGTTGTTTATCAAATCCTGGCTATAAAATTTATATTGATTTCTTATTCGATGTTTATAATCCATCATCAACCGCTTAATCTCAGAAATAATTATGACGGTGTGTTGCGATGTTTCTGCAATGCCATTTAACATCCAGATAATCCATGATTCCCAATCATTCTCCGTGCGAACACCTTGCAACAATTGATAATAATCCGTTTTGTTCTCAATAATGTATTTGCTGAGATAAAGAACCGGAATATCAAGTAGTTTTTTTTGTAGTAGATACAGAATATTGATAATTCGCCCGGTCCTGCCATTACCATCATAAAAAGGATGAATACTTTCAAACTGATAGTGAATGATTGCCATTTTAATCAACGGATCAATATCGTGCAGTGAATCTTCATTGATATAATTTTCAAGATTGCTCATTAACGCAACAATTTCATTTGCATCCTGTGGCGGTTTGTAGATGGTTTCTCCAGCGCTGTTTTGCAATACCGTGCCAGGTATTCTTCGAAAACCTTGCTTTATCGGCTCAATTATTTTTTGAATTTCCAAAATATAATTATTTGTCAAAAGATGGTGCTTTTTGACCAGTTTAAATCCTTTTTTCAAAGCATTTGCATAATTTTTCACCTCTTTTGCCGCTAGATTATTGAAACTATCGTCCGCATCCGCACGGTAAAGATCATCTTGAGTAGTTATTATATTTTCAATTGCAGAACTATCTTTTGCTTCTTGTAAAGCAAGTGTATTTATAAGAATTTCTTCATTAGGAATTGTTTTGGATTCTCCTTTCAACTCCCCCAACGCCCGACTGGCTTTGTTTAAATTTTCATAAATATCCGATGTTTTGACATTTATATCCAGAGGCAACTTTTGCAATGATATATTCATAATATCTCCTTCATCAATCCTTCTGTTTCCTCCTCCAATTTCAACAAATCCCGGGTGATTTCTTCCAATGACCGAAGTGGTTTATATTTGTAAAAATACTTGGTGAAGTTGATTTCGTAGCCCACTTTGTCTTTGTCTCTATCCATCCAGGAACCCTTCAAATGGGGTATAACTTCCCGTTGGTAGTATTCCTCAATATCATCCAACAAGGGAACACGTTCATAATCTCTTTTTGATGTGTCAGGTTTCGGATTTCCCTGCTTATCCGTTACTATTTCACCGTTTTCCATCATCGGTTGTTCTATGGTGACTTTGGTATAACCGAAAAACTCATTGGGATAAATTTTACTGTATTCACTCTCCGCAAAGTTCAGATAGTGTTCCAATAAGGTATTTCGGTTTTCCTCGGTGATTTCTTTCCGTTTATTCCCCAGTGATTTCTTCATCTGTTTGAAGAAAGCAGAACCGTTGATGAGTTGGACTTTACCTTTTCGTCTTTCTGATTTCCTGTTATTTACAATCCATATATAAGTGGAAATACCTGTGTTGAAGAACAGTTGGTCGGGAAGTGATACAATACACTCCAGCCAATCATTTTCAATAATCCATTTACGGATTTCAGATTCACCGCTGCCACTGTCCCCCGTGAATAATGGAGAACCGTTAAACACTATCCCAATCCGGCTTCTTTTTGATTCCATCTTGGAAATCATATGTTGAAGGAATAACAAAGAACCATCAGAAGTTCGTGGTGTTCCGACGGAGAATCTTCCATAGGGATTCTGTCCCTCATTTTCAATGAACTCTTTTTCAGATTTCCAGCTAACACCAAATGGGGGATTTGTAATCATATAGTCATATTTTTTTCCTTGAAAATTGTCCTCTGATAGAGATGAACCCAATCGGATGTTGTCAGGGTCTTCATCGGTAATCAACATATCGGACTTACAGATTGAATAGGTTTGGGGATTCAGTTCTTGTCCTAACAGACGAAGTTTCACTTTGTCGTTGATATTCTGATGGATATATTCTTTTCCGATAGTCAACATTCCGCCAGTTCCACAACAAGGGTCAAAAATGCTTCTGACTTTGCCTTCACCTTGTAAATCATCTTTATCCTCTGAAAAGACAAGGGAAACCAACAGACGAACTACATCTCTTGGGGTATAGTGTTCTCCACTTGTTTCATTGGACATTTCAGAGAACTTCCGTAACAATTCTTCAAAGATAAGTCCCATATCACGGTTGGAAATCTTATCAGGGTGTAAATCTATTTCGGTGAGTTTGTCTATAAGAATAAACAGACGGTTATTCTTGTTCAGTTTCTCAACCGGTTTCTCCAACTGAAAATTCTCAATAATCTCGACAACATTGTCACTGAATCCACCCAGGTAATTCTGAAAGTTCATATATACATTCTGTGGGTCGGATTTCAGTCTTTTCAAATCATACTTGGAATGATTGAAAAAGCTGGTGTTGATTCGGTTTAGAATGATTGGGGTGGGGTCATCTACTTTGGTTCTGTATTCTTCGTAGATGTTGAACACATCGTCTTTGTGAGGTTCTAAAACACAATCCAATCTCCGTAGAACGGTGAACGGTAGAATCACATCGCCGTATTCGTGTGGTTTGAATAATCCCCGAAGGACATCATCACAGACATTCCAGATGAAGGATGATATTTGGTTATAGTTATTTGACATATTTTATTTCCCTTTTTATCGGCTGTATCAAGTCGGCGTTGAAGCGCTTGTTATGTGTTTTCTCACTTAATTATTTATCAATCTTAAATTTCTTCTATTCTATCTTTATTTATCCATTGTAAAAATGTTGGATATTTTTGCACTGATGAAATTAGGTATACTTTTTTCTTTGTTCTAGTTAGTGCAACAAGAAAATTACATATATCTCGATCAGTATTTTTAGTTTTGTCATTATCTTTTATAAAATAACGATCATCGAAATGAGTAATAAATACTAGATCTCCTGAAAGACCTTTTGAGCTTTGTATTGTTGTAGTTTTAATCGGTATTTTTCTGATAGCAGGAATACCTACGGGTTGAAAAACATTATTTATTTTTTCACGTGCGAATTCATTTAATATGGCATAAGGATCTATGTTAATTTTTTTCATAATGTCAATAAATTCATCATTATCAATAGGCTTTTTATCTTTTATCTTTTTTAGTATTTTTAAAATACTTTTTACTTCTTTTTTAAAATCCTTATCAACTATTTCATAAATCATTTTACTAGAATTTGAATATGTAGCACTTAATAAAGTACTAAAATCATCATTCGATAATAGATATTTTGAAACTATACGCCAACCGAGGTTATCATTGATATTGTTAAGTAGAAGTTTAAAACCATCTAAAAGGGATACTTCTTTTTCATCCTTTATCTTACACTCAATATTTTGCATCCCTTTTTTCTTCAATGCCTCGGCAATAAAATTAGATTGTTTTCTATAAGGAGAAATAATTAATACTGAAAATTTATTTCTTAAATCTTTTGCCATTTCGCTTATCTTTTTTTCAATAAACCAAGGTATTTGACTTGCGAATATCTGTTTGTATCCAATAGTTGAATATTTTTCACTTTCTTTATCTTTTTCTTTTTCGTGAAAATATTGAAATGGTTTATTAATACGTTGATCAAGAAAATCAAATTTTTTAGCAGCAATTATAATGTCATTTGTTGCATCGACGATAACTTGTGTACACCGAGCACAAAATGGTAATTTGAATGATTCATAATCGGGTACATCATCTCCAAACCTTTCTCGTATATGTCGAGTACTAGCATTTTTAAATTCATAAAGCGCCTGATCATCATCACCTGCTAATAATATCGAACTTTTTTCAGATAGTAAATCGATAAGGGATACTTCAAGTTTATTAAAATCCTGAAATTCATCTATTAAAATTTGATCATATGATGGTATTCTTTCTCTATATTTTTCAAAATACTTTACTAATGCATAGATAATACTTGAATAACCATAGTAATTATAATAATCGACTCGCTTTTTATAAAACTGAAGTAATTCATCATTATCTTTTCTATTATGAAATAGATATTCGAAATCAACTTCTTTTCTAAGAATATATTGGGTATCCTCTTTTATAACATTTGTAAGTTTCGGAAAAATATTAATACTTCTACTCTTGACAGCACTAAGCGTACTTCGGGCGAAACTGTGAAGTGTTTTGACGTCTGACATACCATATAATTCTAAGGATAAATCTTCAACAAGAGAATTAATAAAGGTTAGTGTCAATGAATTTTTTTTACCCTCAAGTATTTTTCTAAATAGAAAGGTCTTCCCTGTACCTGGTCCGGCAACAACAACCTTTTTGAATGATTTTGAATTTAATATCGCATCAACATGTTTTTTCCTATCATTTATTGCTTTGGAATAAACTGATCCGTCTAGCTCTGACATATTATTTCCTTTGATTAGTTATTATACACAAAACATATGATTAGCCTATATATTTATGCACTTTTGAGTTTTCTGCATGTAGAAAAATATTGCTACCTGTCGTATTGTTAAGCGGTATTGTCCTTCGAATTGAACTCCGGTTATGCCGGTTTCTTCCTGAATGACTTCTAAGGCATAACGGTTGTTTAAAATATTCTGACGGTCAATAACCGAAGTTGTTAAGCTTTTCTTATTTGGGAATTGAGAATTGACAGTTGATAATTTTTTATTTTTTTTGTTCATTTTTTTCTCTTTGGACTTTTTTATGATAGAAATTAAAAGTTTCAATAGTTCTTCAATATCCGCTTACTGTTTTCAATTCAATGATCACAAAGAATCACCATGGTTGAACCCAATTTCCCATTGTTTATTAATTAAGCCCCAGATGAGATATCCGATTCCCGGCGCCATGCCAACGATAAAACTGCCATGTGTCAAATGTTCGGTTTTATACATCATCAACAAATAAGTACTGAATCCGGCAATAACAGCAACGGCAATCACCATGTACCAATATTTTAAAACCAGATGTTCGAATGTCATAAACAGACCGACGGATATTCCGGTTGTGATCAGATACAGATAAAATCCGACGCTGTCGATCGCAGACAGCCTGTGCAGGATGAGACCGGTTAATAAAGCAAACAACAGGTTTATAAAAAGTAATTTTATTGTCTTTCGCCGGATTTGTTTTGGATCAGTCTGGTATCGAAACTGAATCCTGGCAATAAAAACACCGATTAATGCGGATAATAAAAATATTTTGGTTATCATGGTGATTTCTTATCATTCCATTTTTCACTTTCCCATACTTTTCGGGAAACAACTCGATAAGATGGGGAATACTTTTCAATATAATCTCTCGAATGATGGATAACGGGATAATTGTTTTCAATAATGTATTGATTGAATTTGGCGAATGCACCCTGATCAATTGACAGCTTGCCGCTTTCGACCCGTTTCGCAATTCCGATCCAGATATCTCTAAAAGGCTCTATATTTTCGGGCGAATTCCGGGCTGATTTAGTGATGATCGCAGCCAATTTATCCGAAGATAAACCGTCATATTTAAAGCGTTTCAGGTTTATTCGAATATAGGAAGAATCAGGCGCAATATTTTCAACCAGTTTTATCTGTTGGGTGGCTTCTGTCTGAGACATTTCTCGGTTCAGATAATTCAATATTTTCTGAAAATCAGTCCCAAGATGCCCGGGTCCCAGCACTCCCTGATAGACCAATTTATAAATATCATCCACCTGCATGTCCGGGTAATGCATCAGATGCATTTTGATCAACGATTCCCATGCGCGAATGGTCTCGTCAACTTTCATGGAATTACAGGAAAATAAAATCATCGCCGACATCGTGGTTATAATTAAGATATTTTTCATCCTGGGGCAATAATGAAATCGCTAAGACTTGTCCTGATCGTCAATGTCTTTAAACTTGGCGTCTTCAATTTTATCAGGATCGATATGAAGGTTTTTTTGAGTCCTCTTTCCTTTTACATCAAATTTATCAGTAGAAGATTTCTTCAAATATGGCTCAATTATTTTCCAAATTATGTATGCAACGAACAGAATTAATAAAAACCGGAACATTATATTGCCTTTCGTTCCGGATTATAATATACGGTTCCGGATATCGGCTTTTTCAATAATGATAACAGATCGTTTAAATCATCTTCATTCTGAACGAAATCAATTTCATTCGTGTTTATTATCAGCAGCGGACTGGCTTTATATCGGAAGAAATGTTCATTATATATCTGGTTCAGGGATTCTATGTATTCCCTTGATATTTCCCTTTCGTAGCTTCTACCCCGCTTTTTGATATTCGCCATCAATCTGTCAGTGCTTGCCTGGAGAAATACAACCAGGTCAGGTTTGGGAATTTCCTTTTCCAACAACCGGGCGATTAAATTGTACAGCACAAGTTCTTTTTCGTTCAGGTTAAGATGAGCAAAAAGTTTATCTTTATCGAACATATAATCGCTGATGAGCAAACTATGGAATAAATCCACCTGCTTTAATTCAAGTTGCTGACGATAGCGGCTAAGTACAAAATACAGCTGTGTTTGAAAAGCATAGCGTTCCGGATCAACGTAAAAATCTTCCAGAAACGGATTTTCTTCGAATTTCTCTGTGACCAGTCTGGCAGACATCCGTTCTGATAAGATTTTTGCGAAACTGGTTTTTCCCACTCCAATCGCACCTTCTATGGCAATATAGTATAAATGCTTCATAAATACTGTAATTCCTCACTCATAATTTAATGACTTATCCAGGATTTAATATCTTTAATTTTTTCAACTTGGTCGGTATCGCTGCAGTTATTAAGCAATTCCTGCATTGTTCTATTTTTAACCGGATGGATATAATCCGGAGCAATATCCGTTATCGGCTGTAAGACAAATCGTCTTTCTTCTATTTTTGGATGCGGAATCGTCAACAGCGCAGATGATATCACCTGGTCCGAAAAAAATAGTATATCGATATCTATTTTTCTGGGACCATTTCGCTTCTGTTGAAAATCTCTTCCTGATTGTGCTTCGATATGTTTGTTAAAATCTAAAAGATCATCGGCGGTCAATTCAGAGACACCTTCTAATACAAGATTATAGAACCGGGCTTGTTCTCTGAGATATTTAGGTTCCGTTTCATAGAGACAGGAAATATTGCTGACCTGAAAGTTATCTGAAGTATTGAGACTCTGCACTGCTTCTTTTAAAAATTGTTCCCTGTCGCCAATATTTGATCCAAGCCCGAGAAATATGGGGTAATAGCTCAAAGTAGTTCCTCGATCTCGTCGCGCGTTCTGCAAATCTCAACTTCAACCGTATCCAAAACGCCTTTTACCGGAGCGTTGGGTTTGCGAATTCTGATCAACACTTTTTCGGGCGAAAACTTTAAAAACACTTCTTTAATAATTTTTCCCGCAAGCGCTTCAAGCAGGTAATATTTGGAATCTGTAACAACATTATGAACGAGTTTATACAAATCTTCATAACTGATCGTATCTTTAAGGTGATCTGATTTAATGGCGGGTGTCATATCGAAAACCAGGCTGAGGTCAACCTCAAATCTGCCGCCCAATATTTTTTCCTGCTCGGCAACTCCGTGATAACCGTAAAACACCATATTTTTTAAACTGACTCTGCCCATTTAACTACTCTCCCGAATACTGACATGAAATTTACCGAACCAGCTTTTGATTGTCAAGAACGCCCGGTATGCATAATTGACGAATCGGCAAACACTATGACAATGATGCATGACAAAATAGTATAAACGGACATGGCGGCACTGTTATGACGACAGAATTTCTTTTCCATATGACAAAATTATTACTATCAAACTCCGGCACAGCTATTGTCACTTTAATAAGCGGTTTTTGAAGAAAATGAAAAATAACGAACAAAAAAGGAGGTGTTATTATGACACTCGTAAGATGGACCCCCAGAAGTATGCTGGGATTTCGAAATGAAATCGATCAACTATTCAACTCATGCTTCAACACGCCTGTTAAAGAAGAGACAACCATTGCCACCTTTGCTCCTGCGGTAGATATTGAGGAAAAAGATAAAGAATTCCGGATCACTATCGAATTGCCAGGTATTAAAAAGGAAGAAGTATCAATCAAAATTAAAGATAACCTGCTCACGATTACCGGCGACAAGAAAAAGGGAAAGAAAACCGAAGATGAAAATTATCATCGTACAGAACGAATTTATGGATCCTTTCAGAGAACCTTCAGATTACCGGAATATGCCGACCAGGACAATATCGCTGCAGAATATAAAGATGGTATTTTAATTGTCTCGATTCCAAAATTGAAAGAATCTATCTCAAAAAATGTTGAGATTAAGATTAAGTGACGAAATCTTCAGCATACTAAAAAGCCGGTTGACAACCGGCTTTTTTATTGTCAAAATATATCAGTTCTTCCCAGCCTTTTTTGCTCTCACTTCGGCAATGACTTCTTCCTCGATGGTCTTTGGCAAAGCGGCATAATTAAGAAATTCCATCGAAAATGCAGCTCTACCACTGGATATTGTTCGCAATGCCGAAGCGTAACCGAACATTTCCATTAATGGCACGGTTCCGGTAAGTTTCTGAGATCCTTTTCGATGTCGACGCATATTATCAATTTTACCGCGACGCCGGTTTATATCTCCGATGACGTCCCCCATATAATTGTCGGGAGTATTTACCTCAATTTTCATAATCGGTTCCAACAACTGAGGCGCCGCTTTATGGATGACTTCTCTCAGAGCCTGTTTCGTACAGGTCCGAAATGCCATTTCACTGGAGTCCACAGGATGGTAGTTTCCATCAATTAATACAAACCTTACATCCACCATTGGATAATCTGCGTAAAGACCTCGCTCAGCACTTTCACGAAACGCCTTTTCGACTGACGGTATATATTCCCTTGGGATATTGCCACCTTTGATCAGATTGGTAAATTCCAAGCCATTTTTCTTATTAGGTTCTAAGCGAAAGATAATATGAGCATATTGTCCCCTGCCGCCGGTTTGTTTTTTTAACTTGTAGTTATATTCCACTTCCTTCGTGATCGATTCACGAAAAGCGACGGCGGGCTTTCCAACATTTACGACCATTTTATGCTCTGATTCTAAGCGATCAACGATCACTTCAAGATGAAGTTCACCCATCCCGGATATTACTGTTTCTTCGGTTTCGTCATTAAAACGAACCTTGAAGGAAGGATCTTCCAATGCCATTTTACCTAATGCTATTGACAGTCGATCCCGGTCTTTTTTTATTTCCGGCTCAATTTTCATATCAAGTACTGTTTCCGGATATTTGATACTTTCCAATAAAATCGGATCCCGGTCATCACAAAGCGTATCGCCTGTCGTTGTAAATTTGACGCCGATTAGCGCGCCAATATCACCGGCTCGCAATGTTTTTACTTCCTGCCGGTTATTCGCATGAATTCTTAAAATCCTTCCAATGCGTTCCTTCTTACCTTTTGTAGAATTTAAAATGTAACTGCCGGACTCCAGCTCACCTGAATAAACCCTGACAAATGTTTGCTGCCCGACAAATGCATCGTTTGTAATTTTAAACGCTAATGCGGAAAATGGGCGTTTATATGAAGGTTTTCTCGACAATGTAATTTCCGGGTCTCGTGTATCTAGTCCGGTTATAATTCCACGATCAATTGGAGAAGGAAGATAATCAACAACTGCGTCCAGCAATAATCGAACACCTTTATTTTTAAATGCGGCGCCGCAAAAAACAGGCGTTATACAAAGGCTCAAAACAGCATGGCGCGCAGCGGCTTTAATGTCATTAACTGTGACTTCATCTTCTGCAAGATATTTTTCCATCAGGGGCTTGTCAAAATCAGCCAGTTTTTCGATCATGATTTCCCGGAATTTTTCTGCCCGTTGTTGAAGATTCGTTGGAATATCCGATATAATCATATCCAGATCATCGTATGTAACGGCTTTCATCGTGATCAGATCGATAACGCCCTTAAAATCCGCCTCTTTACCAATTGGCAGTTGAAACAATACGGCATTGGCGCCCAGCATTTCATTCATCTGTTCCATGGTATGGAAAACGTCTGCTCCCTGCCGGTCCATTTTATTAATAAATGCAATCCTGGGAACTTTATAACGGTCAGCCTGGTGCCACACGGTTTCACTCTGAGGTTCGACTCCACCAACAGCACAAAATACCATGACAATGCCGTCCAATACCCGCAAGGATCGTTCAACTTCAAGAGTAAAGTCGATATGTCCGGGAGTATCGATAAGATTTATCTGGTGATTTTTCCACTCCGTCGTAATCGCAGCCGACGTGATTGTAATGCCTCGCTCCTGCTCCTGTTTCATAAAGTCCATGACAGCCTGACCATCATGCACTTCACCTAACTTGTGCGTTATTCCCGTAAAAAACAGGATGCGTTCACTGGTCGTGGTTTTACCAGCATCAATGTGGGCAACAATTCCAATATTACGTATTCGTTGTATTTCTGCATTTTCCATAAATAAATAATTCCTTAAGTTCATTCGGACGGCGAATTTAAGATTTTAATCCATAAAAGCAAACTCATTTTCGAGGACTTTTACTTCATATATCGTGCAAATATTGCGTTTATCGTTCCGGGAAGATCTCCCTTGTACCAGAACCATCCCCTTTCTCGTCTCAATGACCCTGCGTTGATACGGAGCTTTTTTCAGTGTCTCCTACTGGAACGAAGACACGAGTGGTGTAACACAAACACTCTTGTTTGTGAGCAATTATTTTACCGCGACCAATCTGCTGAGTAATATCGTTCCGAAGCACCTGCCCGACCTGTCAGGCGGGGAACCCCGGAACGAGAAATGCGAGAATCCTCACTAATCTGGCTACGGGGTTGTACTCCGTAGCCTTCATACGTTCCGTAGCAAAGCCACGGAACGAGATTCAACGAGACGCGCTCCCAATCTCTGGCTACAGTGCCCCCCCCCGCCTGAAGGTCGGACAGGCTGCTCTTTAGCCTATTTAACCGCCCGGAGCGATGCGCTCCGCATACTGTCATTCCTACATTATTTTGTACTTTATCATTGCATCTGACATGAATTTGTCCTGTTATATTTCATCATGGCTGGGAACCTCGAAAAACGTCACCGCACAACTCTCTGGGAAATGCTCAGAGATTTGCCGAATCTGGCAAAAGTGAACGGTTCCAGTCATTGGCACGTTTTTCCGAACCATCAGAAAAGACGGCTGAGAATAAAGCAAAACACTAATCATCCGGTCATTGTAAATACCCGTGGACCGCCTGTGATCGAAGCATCCTTCCGAAGGTTCGGAACCTTCGGAAGGTTTAAAGCAACGTAACGAGATGTATTATTTTACTCTGGCTGCGGGATTGTACTCCGCAGCCATTTTACACTCTTGTTTGTGAGCGGTAATCTGGCTACAGGGTAGCCAGGTAATAACGCAAACCCGTCTTCTATGAAACGAAGTGGAATCAAACGGGTTTCGCGGATTTATGGGGAAACATTCTGAGTTTATGACGATGTGCTTTAGTTTTGCTTCGGGGGCGCTGAAACCCATACCGAAAGTTTCTTCGGATTACGCGAAAGATTCAAGTAATATCGTGAAGTATGTTAGATAACTTTTGCAAAGTTATCCTTAAACTTACACCTCGAAATATCGCCGGATTGTATCCAGCTCTTTACGTTTCTTGGGTTTTGGAGAGGGATATGATTTCTCAGGGTATCCCAGACTGATCAATATATCAATTTGGGTTAATCGGGGAAGATTCAATACTTTTTTTACCTGTTTTGCATTAAACCAGCCCAGCCAGCAGGTTCCGAGTCCAAGTTCCTCCGCCTGCAATATCAGATGCTCACAGGCGATCCCGATATCGATCAGGCTGTATTTTACGTTACGGATTTGAGTCCCAAGCCTGGTAATATAGTCCACTTTTTCAGTTATAACGACGATCAGCACCGGCGCTTTTCCGGCGAAACTTGTACTTGCATAAATTCCTCTAAAGGCATTTTTCGCCAGTTTTTGTATCATGTTATGATCATCAATCACGATAAATGACCAGGGCTGGGAATTACGCGCAGACGGAGCCAGGCGGGCCGCTTCTATGCATTGATCAATTAATTTCCTGCTAACCGGTCTGGAAGAGTATTTCCGGGTTGATTGTCGTTTTTGAACCAGTTCAGTGAAATTCATAGCAATATTTACCCCGACATTAATAATTCACGCGCTTGCCGCAAAGCCGTATCGGTAATCGATGCGCCGCCAATCAGCGCTGCAATCTCCTCCACTCTTTGCATCTCATTCAATTTAATAATTTTAGTATAACTGCGACCATCTTCTGAAACTTTATATACTCTATAATGGTGATCACCCAGACCGGCAATCTGGGGAAGGTGCGTTATGCAGACCACCTGATGGGTGTCTGCAAGAGACTTGAGTTCTTTACCAACAACCCGGGCTACTTTACCGGATATTCCCGTATCAATCTCATCAAAAATAACAACGGGAATATGATCTTTTCCGGCAAGAATCGATTTCATTGCTAACATAATCCGCGATACTTCGCCACCGGATACAATACTGGCAAGAGGACGAAGTGGTTCCCCCGGGTTTGTGCTGATTTCAAAGACGATATTGTCAATACCGTCACTTTCGCCTTTTACCTTCCTGCCGTCCAAATCAACCCAGCCATCAGCGGCGTCGATATATCGTATAGATACTTTGAATTTACTGCCGGAAATCCCAAGTCTTGATAAGGTCTGGTCAACTTGTTTTTCAAACGATTCTGCAAATTTCTTGCGCTGACGGGATAATTCCACAGCCACTGTTGCGTATCCCTTCCGAACAGAATCGATCTCCCTTTCAACTTTGGCTATTTCTGCATCAAGTCCATCATCTTCATTGAGGTAATGCTTTACTTTTTCTCTATACTCAATGACTTCTGCAACGGTTTTTCCATACTTCTTCATCAGTTGTTGAAGATGATAAAGTCGTTGGTTTACAGCTTCCATTCTCGCTGAATCGAATTGGATATTATCGGTATATTTGGAAAGATGATTGGATAGGTCCTGAATAAAAAACTGTGTTTCCTCTAATTTATTTAATTCCCCGGAAAATTCAGGATCTATTCCATTTAATATTGATAATTTTTTAATTATCGTCAGTACTTGCCGGTAGAGAGTATCATCTTCGGCTTCATATAATTGCTCAGTCAACTCATCGGCAATTTGATGGATCTTCTCAAAATTTTCCAGGACAGTTTTTTCCTTTATCAGTTGTTCATATTCATTTTCTTTAGGGTCAATTTTTTCAATCTCATTCAACTGAAATTCCCACAGTTCTCGTTTTTCCAGGTTAAGGTTCCGCTTCTCTTTCATAAATTTATGCCGTTCCGATAAATTACTTAATTTCAAAAAAGAATCATGAACTTCTATCAATAAATCCCGATAGCCGCCATATGCATCGAGAAACTGAATATGGCTTTCTTCCCGAAGTAAAGATTGGTGATCGTGTTGTCCATGAAGATCAACCAGAAGGTCTCCGGCAGATTTCAGCAGATTAATTGTACAAGGCGAGTCGTTTATCCACGCTTTTGATCTGCCGTTTACATACAGCTGCCGCCTCAGCTTCAATCGTTCCGGCACAAACTGGAGCTGATTATCTTTTATAAACTGAATTACCGGATGCGACTTATCAATACCCGTAAATATACATTCGATATAAGCACTTTCTGAGCCGGATCGTATCATCGTCGGTGACGCCTTTTCACCTAATGCCAGATTTAACGCATCAATGATTATCGATTTCCCGGCGCCGGTCTCACCGGTGATCGTAGTAAAACCGGACCCAAAATAGACCGTAATATTGTCAATTATCGCAAAACTATCTATTTTTAATGTATGCAGAACCATAGAACCTTTATACAAATTTTACTTATGAGTTGTACTCTGATAGATTAATTCTTCAGGATCGGTTTTATGCTTTATTATTTTAGTGAACAAATATACCCCTAAAAAAACTCCTGCTGCATCTGCGGCGAAGTCAAATATACTAAAATCTCTGCCAGGAACGTACAGTTGGTGAATCTCATCAGTTGCCGCATAAATAATTCCCGTTATCAGGCTTAATTTAAACGCATTATTAATAATTTTATCGGAAGTTGAGCGTGAGAATGCCAGCATTAATGTCATACCATATAATAAATATTCGATTAAATGAGCGATTTTATCAAAACTAATCAAGCGCACCGGTGGTAATTTACTCTGTGGTATAGACGATAGAAAAAATATCAATATGCTATAGAGTATTGCAGGAATTTTATATTTTATATTCACAATTACACAACCCGTTCATAGTCTTTCATTATTCCGGGAATCATATCCAGCAGATCACCGGCTATTAAGCCCCTGACGCCAAATTTTTCCTTTCCTAAATCGCCAGCCAGCCCGTGAAAATAAACGGCAATCATACTTGCATCAAATGAGTCTATTTTCTGGGCTCGTAGTCCTGCAATCAGGCCCGTCAGGACATCCCCGGTTCCGCCGGTCGCCAGTGCCGGATTTCCGGTACTGTTCACAGCAACTTTTCCATCACGGCTTACCACCACAGTAGGCGCTCCTTTTAGAACAAGAGTACAGGGATGTTTTTCCACAAACTCACGGCAAACGTCAATAACATTCTCTTTTATAGCACTAACATTCATCCCGGTCATTTGTGAAAATTCACCAATATGGGGCGTTATTATCAAATCGTCAATTGAATTTATCAGATCGAGATTTTCATGGAATACACGTAATCCATCGGCATCGATAATCATAGGTTTTTTCAGGGATTCTATCAGTTTTTTTCCGAAAGCTTCTACTTCCGCACTATCTGAGACACCCGGACCAAAAACAATGACGTCACTCCAGTCAATGCGTTCCTTTGCAGAATTTAATGATTCCTTGCAAAATGTGTGGTTCAATGACTCCGTTAATGGTAGCGAAAGTGTTTCAGTCGATTTTATTTCAATTATAGAATTAAGACTTTCCGGTATGGCATTGATTACCAGTCCGGCTCCGCTTCTCAGGGCGGCTTTTGACGTCAATATAGCAGCGCCGGTCATTCCGGGTGAACCGGCAAATATCAGCACCTTACCCTGTTTATGCTTATAAGTATCATCAAAAATTGACGGAAATAATTGTTTGATAATTTGCTTATCAATTAAAAACGTTTCGTTATGGAGAACTTTATATGCCTTTGCAGGATATTTCAGGTCAACAAGCACCACATCTCCAGCCTTGCGCTTACCGGGCTGAAACATTAATCCCCGTTTTAAAAATCCCATTGTAACTGTTCGTGTCGCCTGAATTGCCACTCCTCCTATCTGAGCAGTATCTCCATTAATCCCCGATGGAATATCTACGGATAAAACAGGTCTTTTGGATGAATTAATTAATTCTATCAATTTTTTTATTACGCCACGAACTTCGCCGCTGAAACCGGTGCCAAGTAGTGCATCTATAATCAAATCACTTTGACAAATCTGTTTATGCGTTGGAATAGTGTCTGAATTCTCAACTATCGTTATTTTTATCCGTTTTGTATTACACCGTTCAAAATAATGTCGGGCGTCGCCTTTGATTTTATTCGGTTTTCCGGCAAGCCAGATAAATACATTTGCTCCCCAATCAGAAAGATCCCTGGCCGTGACAAAACCATCTCCACCATTATTCCCTGTTCCGCAGAATATATCAACATGACTGCCAGGCACATCTTTCAGGAATTTTTTCGCTTTTAATGAAACAAATGAACCGGCTCGTTTCATTAAATCAATACCCGATATTCCCAATGTATCAATTGTATAACGATCTACAAGCCGGGCTTCAAGATTGGTTAGAATATATTCTTTCATCTTATCATCTTCTTATTTTCTATTTTACTTCGTTTCATGCAGTCACAAATATTTCATATTAAAATAATAAGAATTTTCAATTCATGCAATGTCGATTCTAAATAAAAAAGGGCGAGAGTATTCTCACCCTTTTTTAAATATGAAAGAGATTTTACTGAACAGTTTTCAATTCGTATTCAGCAGCGGCTTTCCATTTGGGATCGCGTGCAGCCATCTGAAATGCCTGGCGAGCTGCCGTACGATTGCCCATGCATCTCTCGGCAGTACCCAGTTCGAAAAGAACAGGCGCCCAATTTGGTTTTAACTTTAAGGCTTTTTGAGCAGTCTCTTTAGCTTTATCACATTTCCCCGTTTTGTTATATGCCTGTGATAAACGGTATAAGCTGTTATTATCTCTGGGATTTAATTCAGTGGCTTTACTCAAACTTGGGATAGCAGTACTAAATTTTTCCTGTTGGATATAGATAGCTCCCATATTGGCATACGCTGATGCATATTGGGGCTGTAATTTAGTAACTTCTTTGTAAGCCGGGATTGCTTCGTCATATTTTTTTGTTTTATAATAAATGTAGCCAATATTTTTCCATGCATCTACATATTCGGCGTCAAGCTCGATTGCCTTTTTAAATGCTTCTACTGCGCCATTTACATTATTCATACCGGAAAATATTTTCCCTTTTACTAAATGTGCTTTGGGATACTCAGGATCTAACTGAATACTTTTATTAATAGCATCAAGCGCATCCTGTGATTTTTTCTCTTCCAGATATACTACAGCGCTGTAATAGTACGCCAATGGATTATCCGGGTTCAAACTGATAGCCTGTTTAAATTTTTCTAATGCTGCGCCATAGCTCTTGCGCTGCATCAATTGCGAACCCTCATGAATATAACGACGAGTAATTCCTTCAAACTCCTTTTTATAGCTTTCATTTTCAGGATCTTTCTCGATGGCTTTACGGAAATTTACGGCAGCCTGTTCCAGATCATTTAAACGTACCAAAACCCGACCGAGATTCACATAGGCATCAACAAAGTTTGGATTTTCATTGATGACATCCAGATATATTTTCTTCGCATTTTCATAATCAGCGTTTGTGGATAGGCGAGATGCCTCTGTTAGCTTACTGGCAAAAGCTGCCATTTCGTTGCGAACCTCCCGGTAATCCGGATTACTCAGATCAAGTTCAATGGCTTTATCAATGAGTTCCTTTGCTTTATCAAGATCGCCAAGTTTATAATATACACGACCAAGCAGGAAAACGGCGCCAGCATATTCCGGATCATTTTCAACAATTGGTTCAACAACTGTTTTAGCTTCTGAGTATTTCCCGGCAAGATACAATTCATTAGCCTCAATCAGGGAGTCTGAAGCCTGTGCCCAAACCAGAGTTGAGAAGAGCAAAAAAGCAGCCGTTATCTTTAGGATGTTCTTTCTGTTCAACAAGTTCATATTTTTCCTCATTCTTTTTCAATAAAACAATAGTGCCGAAGACGGGACTCGAACCCGTACAGGCTAACGCCCACATGGCCCTCAACCATGCGTGTCTACCAGTTCCACCACCTCGGCAATGTAGGATCAGTCAAAAAGCGCTAAAATAATTTACTGATTGGTCTATTCAGTTATCGGTAATTCAGAAGAACCTTCTTCGAAACTTCCTTCCGGCACCGGCAGATTTGCCGACGGGACAACCCGCTTATTAGCCTCCCGTTTGATAATACTGGTTGGTTCGCCACGCGGCGCCGACATCAAACCGATTAAGATTGAGATAACCATAAACGCAACCGCTAAACCAGTGGTCATTTTAGAAAGAAACGTGGCAGCACCACGACCGCCAAAGATAGCGCTACCTCCACCACCTCCAAAAGTACCGGATAGACCACCACCTTTGCTGGATTGCATTAATATCGTCAATGTTAATAAAGCTGCAACTAATACATGAATGACAATAAAAAATGTATACACTATTTCTCCTGTTTTGCTAAGTAATCTTCAACAGTGTCTGCAATTGATACGAATTGTTCTTCTACCAGGCTTGCACCACCGATCAAAAATCCATCGATATCATCTGTCGCGATTAATTCCGCCGCATTTTCCGGTTTCACACTGCCACCATATAAAATCGCCATCTCAGTAGCCATTTTATAACTGAACTGACTGGCAACGAGGGATCTGATTTCCTTATGTGCTTCAGATGCCTGCTCCGGAGTCGCCACAATCCCGGTTCCGATTGCCCAGACCGGTTCGTAGGCGATAATACAGTTTCGCATTTGTGATTCCGATAAGTTTCTGAACGCAGCAACATACTGTTTTTTTAAAATATTGACTGTGCGTCCACTCTGCCGTTCCTCAAGCGTTTCTCCGATACACAAGATTGGTTTTAGTCCGGTCTCTAGCGCTGCTGCCAATTTTTTATGAATCAGGTCATCCGATTCATTAAAAATATGCCTTCTCTCCGAATGTCCAAGGATAACATATTGGCAGGATGTAGATTTCAGCATATCAGCGGATATCTCGCCGGTATAGGCTCCGGAAGCCTCAAAATACATATTCTGGGCGCCCAAATAAATATCTGTTTTATTTAAAATTTCACCAATGTTAAAAAGCGACGTATAAGGCGGGCATAATATAATGTCGGTTCGTCTGAGATTCAACAGATTTTTCGATAAACGCTCAGTGAAAACGATGGATTCGGGAACATTCTTATTCATTTTCCAGTTTGCGGCAACAATTAAACGTTTCATAATGCCTCTATTTTGTTGAAATAAGGTTAACGGGCAATAATTCGAGACCACTTAACAGCTCCAGCGATGCGCCACCGCCGGTCGATACGTGAGTAACCTTATCCATCAATTTGAATTTTTTCATAGCGGATGCCGAATCTCCTCCGCCAACAACCGTTACGGCATCTCTAGAAGTAATATCTGCTAATTTTCTGGCGATAGATTCAGTTCCCGTCGAAAACTGCTGGATCTCAAATACTCCCATTGGTCCGTTCCAAAGTACGGTTTTACTTTCATCGATAATATTGGTAAAAATCATCGTCGTTTCAGGTCCGATATCAACACCCATTTTATCTTCAGGTATCTGATCAGCTCCAACAATTGTCATTTCAGCATCTTCGGAAATTTCCGTAACGGTAACGACATCGGTTGGCAAATAGATATTACAACCATGCTGTTTGGCGTTTTCAAGCGTTTCACAGGCAAGCTCGATCTTATCTTCTTCAAGCAGCGATTTTCCAATCTGGTAGCCTTTGGCTTTTAGAAAGGTATAAGCCAATCCACCGCCAATTAAAATATTATCAACCTTTCCGAATAATTTCTCAATAATTTCGATTTTACCTGTTACTTTTGCTCCACCGAGAATAGCGGTGTAGGGCTTTTCCGGTTTATCAAGATAATCCCGCAGATAATGCAGTTCTTTTTCAAGTAAATATCCGGCTGCGCGTTGTTTAAAATATTCAGCGACCCCAGCCATTGAAGCGTGAGTGCGATGGCTGGTTCCAAAAGCGTCGTTAACGTAAATATCAGCTAATTCAGCCAATTGAGCTGAAAATTCAGGATCATTTTTTGTTTCTGCTGCATGAAACCTTAAATTTTCGAGTAACAGCACTTCACCATCTTTTAACAACCCGACCATTTTTTTCACTTCTTCGCCAATACAATCAGGAGCAAAATACACTTTATTATTAATCAGATCGCCAAGTTTGTCAGCAACCGGTTTTAAACTGTACTTCGGATCCTTTTTCCCTTTTGGTCGTCCAAGATGGGACATTAATATAACTCTACCGCCATCATTTAACAATTTAATGATTGTTGGAAGAGCAGCCCGAATTCGAAAATCATCAGTAACATTTTGTTTTTCATCCAGTGGCACATTAAAATCCACGCGTACCAATATTTTTTTACCATTCACTTGTAAATCATCGATTGTTAGCCGTGCCATATTTCACCTTTAATTAGAATTTTAAACAACCGGAATTTTACCTTATTCAACGATATTATTCAAGAAAAATATGGAGAATTTTATACCGGAGCTGCAACTGTTACACCAATCACTTTTTTTACGCCGCGTTTCTTCAGGACGCCTGCAGCGGAATTTAATGTCGATCCGGTCGTGAATACATCATCGATAAGAACAGCGCAGTGTATCCCTGATAAATCAACCCCATCGGCAATTTCAAACGCATCCTGCATGTTTTTTTGTCTTTCAGTCGCCGATAATTGGGTTTGGGTTTCAGTGTTTTTAATACGCTTGAGCAAGCGCCTATGAATAGTTAAACCAAGGATTTCAGCAATTCCAATTGCAATGTAATTGGATTGATTATATCCGCGTTCGCGGTATTTAACCGGATGTAACGGAACCGGTATCAATACAGTTTCATTAGAAACAGGAATCTGGTTTTTCACTTTTGTTGAGACCTTTTTACCAAGTTCGATACCAAGTGATTTGAAACCATTATACTTTAAAAAATGAATAATTGTTTGAACTAATTCATCAAATACAAATACCGGAATCATCATATCTATATTATCCGGGACAGGCTTGCTTTTAATGATATCGGGACTAAGGTATGATATATTACGCCAGCATGATTCGCAAACTAAAGATTGTGTTTCGTTCATTCTGCGCTTGCATACAATACACGCTACCGGAAATAATAACGAAGAAATACCCCGAAAAATGTCATTGATAAATCTGATTTTCATATTCCCGGTCAATTTTAACAGGAGTAAAGAATTTACATCTGTTCTGTGAATACCTGGTAATTCCATTTATTTAGTGTCTACGGCTGTTACCCGTCGTATCTCAGTCAATTCTTAATGACAGTGTTAATAACCATATTGATCCATAGAACTTGATGTCGGAGAAACCCAGCGTTGCCATTGATAATCCTGCAGCTCATTACGGGCAGTAGAATGAACTAATTCCATTTGTCCAAATCCGCTTTTATCTACAAAAATAAATTGAACGCCACCTTCAATCTCATAGTAATGCCAGATCTGGTATGGTTTGGATTCGATTGAGCTCGGATATCGTTCAATTTCGGAGGGCGCCCCATAGATCAAGAAGACGCGTCCCAGGTCCGTCTTCCAGCCTTTTTGACGGTGAGTTGAAAATTGTCCGTCAACATATTGAAGACGTTGCTGAAATTCAGCCTGTGCTTCGTTAATTGGAGTGGAAGGATTCGGATCCCGCTTAATCCAGAATTTTGCAATGATATTGCGTTTCCCTTCAATATCGGATTTTCGATACTGTCTAATCTCTTTATCGATGGCATAATATTTCATCGGTCCAAACATCTCATCCAACTGTTTTTCTGTTAATGTTGACAGGTTTGCCTCTTCAAGAGTCTTTGTGAACAATTCTTCACGATCATCTTTCATTATATAGAAACGCTTCACGGACTCGGATTGTTGATTTACGGATTCATCAATAACAGTTATTTTAAAATCATAAAGACCGGAACTCAGGTCTTGAATGTCTATCGAATTCAACTCAACAGCGGATGTGCCAGGTTTTTTCTTTGGCATCCAATCGAGCGAAGTAACAACATTACCATTCAAATCCGTAATGGAATACTGCACTTTATATTTACTATCACTGGATTTATCATAATCTAAATTGTACACCTCGCAGAATCCATAGATCTTTTTGTTTTGTGATCCATATATATTACTTGCATTTGGAATAATATCATATCCGAAGTATTTGCTGAATTTATTTTGTTTCGCTGTTTTTGAAACCTGAGCGCTTAATTGGATATCACTTATTTGTAATTCTGAATGGGAATATTTTTTCAGATCGATAAGTTTTTTCTTCCTGTATATTTTCTTCGAGGTTAGATCCATCACTATCGCAATTATTTGATATTGCCCTTCCGGTATCGACACTGTTATCATTTCGGGAATTTTCTGAGCATCGGAAATATTTGTTAATTCATTTGTTTGATCAACAATACTCCATTCCTTCATATCTCTGACGGTATCGTTTTGGGCAAATGCTATCCTGATATGTCCATTAGATCGATAAGTGTTTTCAACTTTGGAAAATTCAAACAAGGTCCTCGGAATCATCAAATATACTTCAACGATATCATTATTATCGGATCCGCGAAATATCGCGTAATCAAGATCAAAATCAACGGCAAATACCGGCGTTATAATCGATACAAACATTATCATAGCAATTAGGCAGGTTTTTGTTTTCATAACTACTCCAATTTTACGGATACAATCTGAGAAATCCCACTTTCCGCCATTGTAACGCCATAAAGGGAATCGGCAATACTCATTGTTGATTTATTATGGGTGACAATGATAAACTGGGTTTTTTCAGAAAACGTTTTTATAACATTCGTAAACCGCTGGGTATTCTGATCATCCAGCGGCGCATCTACTTCATCAAGAATACAAAAGGGGCTGGGTTTTACCTGATAGATACCAAACAGCAGCGCAATCGCCGTTAATGCTTTTTCACCACCGGATAACATTTTCAACGACCGCATCTTTTTTCCGCTGGGACATGCCCATATTTCAATCTGAGCTTCCAGTGGATCGCTGTCACCGATTATTTTCAGGTCAGCTTCTCCCCCATCAAAAAATATAGAAAATGTTGATTTGAAATTTTGTCTGATTTTCTCAAAGGTTTCAAGGAACTGTTCCCGGGCAATTTTATCAATTTGAAGAATAACTTCGTTGAGTCCTTTTTCCGACTTGATCAAATCGTCACGTTGTTCTATCAGAAACTTGAGACGTGAATTTTCTTCCTCGTATTCATCTTTAACCGCCATGTTGACCATTCCGATCAATTCGAGATTCCGTTTATGACGGTCAACAGCGCGCTGGATTTCTTCAACAGAAGAAAGTTCTTCCGGAAGCTGCTCCGGAATTTGTTGATTGTATTTCTCAAAAAGTACCGATTGAATCTCATTAATTGTCGCATTAAATCCTGATTTTTTTAATTCCTGCTGACTGATTGAATCGGTCAGTATCTCCTTGTTGCGACGTAACTGGTACAACTGTTCATTTAATTCTTGAATACTCGATCTAATTCCCTGAAAGGCATTACGAAACTCTTCAATATGTTTTTCCGTAGCAGTCACCTTTTCCTGAAACTCATTCAGCTGTAGTTGATTCGTCTGGATTTTAGATTGAATATCAACTGCAATCTTTTCATTCTTCTCTTTTTCGATTAACGAAATTTCTTTATTTTCTATCGCCTTCCGGATAGATCTTCCTGCAATTTCCTGGCTATCGGCAACATTTCTGAATTTATTCTCAAGATTAATCAGTTCGATTCTCCGATTTTGTCGCTCGGAAACAACTTGATCCAATTCAGTCTTGACAGATGATGCAGCCTCTCTCTTTTCCGCGATTTTTCCTTCGATTGCCTTTATGTCCGTATCAAGACTTGATTTCTCCGGATCTTCTCTCGTCATTCTCTCTTTGAAATTTTCAATCAGCACTTTCAGAGAGATGTGATTATCCTCAAGGGTTTTTTGAATGCTTTTGGTTTCCAGATATTTGGATTCATTCTGACGTGATTGCTCCTGAAGATCACGAAGTTTTTGTTCCTGCTCTTTTATATTCTGTGATAGCATCTTCTTTTCATTCAATGTTTTCGCAATATCGCGCTGAACGCTTTCTAATTGGGCTTGAATTCCCCGCAACTCATTTCCAACCGAATCTGCTTCTCGCTCAAACCGGTACAATTTTTCTGAACGCCCGATCAGCATACCGGATTCCGAAGATTCCGAACCTCCTGAGAAGAAGCCGTTGGCATCCCGGAATCGTCCTTTATCAGAGACAAGAGAAACGTCTTGTAGCGCCGGATCTTCGATCAATTGATCAAATTTGCCATCTTCACAACAAAATATTTGCTGGAATAAAAATTCTTTCAGTGAATTAAGTGAGTTATCACATTTTATATATGATGTCAGCGGAGTCAGATTCTTAACTGACGCGCTTGACTCTACCTGAAATTTTACATCAAGTGGAATTATAGAAACCCGACCCTTTCCGGTCAGCGTCAGTTTTTCGAGTGTTTCGAGCGCCGCTTTCTTATGATCGGCTACCAGTAATCGTGAAATATCCTTGATAACGGCTTCGACAGCCAGGTAATATTTTGGATCGACCGACAAGAGATCCGATAACGCGCCTCTGATTCCTGAAAAATCGCTCAGATTATCGAGCACATATTGTAATCCGGGACTAAACCCTTCTTTTGTTTGGATAATACCGCTGTAAAACTGAATTTGATTATTTAAACGGTCTAATTTTGATTCTACCTGGCGTCGTTCATTCTGCAAATCACGTTCGGAATCTAGGAGTTGACTATACCGTATTTCAAATTTATCGAAATTTTCTCGATAATTATCAAGGTCATTCGTAAGGACTTCAATGGATTTTCGTACCTGATCGAGTATAACGGAAAAATTTTGCTCATTATCCTTCTCAACGTTGAGCTGTTTTTCTACCGACGTCAGCTCATTTTCCCGTTGGGTAATATTATCCTGAAGACTGCCGTGACGGGCGCTGTATTCAGCCTGTTGCTTTAATAAGCCAAAACGTTTTTCCTGCAAAACCTGGATTTCAGAATTTATTACGGAATATTGTTGCTCAATTTCCTCACTTTTTCCTTCTGTTATTTCAAACGATTCACGTTTGTATTCCAGCGTTTTCTTAATCTCTATATATTGTTCTTTCAGCTGAGCTTCTCTCTGCCGGTTATCTGATACTGTTTTTTCAGATTGCCGAATGTCATTTTGAAGACGGGATATGGTTTGGTGAATGTTACGAAGTTGTTCTTTTAAAACCAGTTCACTGGACAGATATTTATTATGTTCCTCCCTGATTTCAGCCAGTTCACTGTTTTTCTCGTCCAGGATATTTTCCTGTTCTTCAAATTCTTTCTGCCTGGTGTTCCAGATTTCTTCTTTGCTGCTCAGATCGGTTATTATCTGATTAAATTTCTGCCGTTCATTTTTCAGGTGTTCCTCAATGGGATCCAGGGAAGTCTTGATATTAGCGACTTTCCGGCTTGCCAGCTGCACTTCGGATTCAATCAATTTCTGAGTAATTTCCTGATGTTTTTCATATCGCTTAAGTTGTCGTCGTAAATTTTTGACTTTTGAATCAACTTCGGAGATGATATCATATAAGCGGGTTAAATCGTCTTTGGTCGCTTCCAGCTTACGCAAGGCAGATTTACGCTGGATACGGTATTTATTGACGCCGGCGGCTTCTTCAAAGAGACGTTTCCGTTCCTCCGGGTTTTCACTGAGGATATCTTCGATCATCTTTAATTCGATGATGGAATAAGCATTTGCCCCCATGCCGGTATCAATAAACAGATCGGTTATATCTTTCAGGCGGCAGAGATTGTTATTGATAAAATATTCGCTTTCACCATTGCGATAGACACGACGTGAAATAACGATATCCGAATAAGGCAGAGAAAGTTTACCGCTGACGTTATGAATGGTCAGCGAAACTTCCGCCAGATTCAGCTGGCGGCGGGTAGCAGTCCCGTTAAAAATTATATCGGTATTCCGGTCAGCCCTGAGAACACTCGATTTCTGTTCGCCGATTACCCAGCGTATGGCATCGACGATATTGGTTTTACCGCAACCATTCGGTCCAACAACTGTTGTTATTCCTTTACCGAAATGGATTTCCGATTTTCTGGAAAACGATTTGAAGCCGTAAAGAGAAAGTTTTGAAATATACATTAGCGAATTATTCAGTATTATGTGTTTACAAAGAACGCACGATTAATATATTCAATTTTACTCTTATATGTAACGTGAAATTTGATAAACGGACAGAATCACAGACAAGCGGTCTCTATCATCTTCAAACATTCATTAGCCCGGCGGCCAGGTCATTTTCCGTCCGCCAAACAGATGCAGGTGAATGTGATCGACTTCCTGTCCCCCGTCAGGACCACAATTAAACACTAAGCGGTATCCGTTTTTCGATATATTTTCCTGTTTAGCTATAGCATTCGCAGCCAAAACCATTCTTCCCGCCAGCTCACTATTCGAATCAGTCAGTTGATCGATCCTGGCAATATGCTCTCTCGGAATAATCAGGATGTGGGTTGGCGCTTGCGGATTGATATCACGAATTGCCACGAGTTCATCGCTTTCAAAGATAAACCGGGTGTTCAACTCTCCCCGGGCAATTTTACAAAAGATGCAACTGTCTTCCACTCTTACCTCTTTCTCTAATTTATATAAGCGTAAATACCTGTTATTGCTACAATGGCAGCCAGTTCCGTCCGCAACCTGTACGGATGAATACTGACCGGCGTGAACCCTTTTATAACAGCGGATTCAATCTCATCCGAATGTAAACCACCTTCAGGTCCGATAAGGATAGCGACTGTTTTATGATCGATTTGTTTTGTCAGAGCCGTTTGTAACGATATAGAATGATCTTGTTCAGCGACAAGTTTTACCGGAACGTTCGCTGCCATATCCAACCAGTCAGGCAATTCAACCGGCTCATGAATTTCCGGTAAATAGAAGCTGCCGCTCTGTTTTAACGACTCTATTGCGATCTTTTGCATCCGGTCAGAATTAAATCCCTGTTTGACAGAATGCTGAGTAAGTAACGGAACGAATTGACTGACGCCAAGGGCTGATGCTTCACGAATTAACAGATCCAGCGCTTTACTTTTAATCAGTCCAAATGCCAGAACGATATCAGTTGATATTGGTTTGTTAATTTTTTCGGTGGAAATGATACGGCACTCACAATATTTTTTTGATATCCGATCTATAACAGCCGTGAATACTTCTCCCCTGCCGTTGAAAAGCGAAACCTCATCACCTGTTTTTTGCCTCAGAACGTAAATGCAATGCCTGAATTCATCGCCTTCCAAGATTGCGGTATCATTCTGTATTTTACCGGGAGAAACGTAAAAGAAATATCGATGCATTAAAACTTTTTCCCGATACTCACCTTTATCGTAATTCCGTTGAAATCCTTCCTGCCGGTATAATATTTATCCGGTTCCTCAGGAAACTCATAAGGCAGGTCTATTTTATTAGCGAATTTCAAATACTCATATCCGACAAAAACCGATATTAATGTTCGGGGTGTTGTCGCGAAATCCATCCCGGCGCCGAATCTGAAGATACCTGTAAAATACACTTCCATATTTTTCATCCTGTCTGAGAAATCAGGTACATTCGCCGGGTCAAGAGCAGTGACAAATCCACCATCAAGATGCAAATAGGGACGAAAGTTATTTGAAAGTTTATCAACGAATAGAATGCGTTTATAGCCTACAAGAACCGGAATAAAGCTCAACCGGGTTTTATCAGATCGTTCATACGTATAACCATACGGGTCATAGGGATTGTATATGGGATAATCATTTTTCCCGCGTACGATCAACAGATGAATATTAGCCGTCAGTCTGTTCGAAGCGTTGATTGCATATTCATAAAATCCGCCAAATCCGGCGCCGTTGTTTGACTGAATGATCGAAAAACCGCCGTATTTTGCATCGGGATCATCGATTCCTTTATTTGTCTGCCCAATAACCGGTTTAAAACACAATAAACCAGCCATTAAACCAAGCGCAATATAATATTTGTATTTCATAATGTCTCACTATTTTCTTACTGAAATTTACATTTCTATTCGTGAAAGCAAAAGTATTTTACTGTATTTTCAGATGAATGTTTCGTGTTTTTTCTATTATGTTCATTCCTGATATTGAATTTTAGTAATTTTAAAGTATATTCCGGGAGATAATTACATAGGAATTTATGAAAAACACCATCTACTTAATGCGATTTCATCATACTGATCGGGTTGATCAAACCAAAAACCGGCTGAAAAAATTATTCAAAACCGCCGGATTTGATAAAATAGTCGCAGCCAATGATATCACCGCCGTGAAAGTTCATTTCGGCGAACCGGGAAACACGACTTATCTCTCACCTCATTATGTCGAACCAATCGTACGGATGATCAAAAGTTGCGGCGCAAAACCTTTTGTTACCGATACAAATGTCCTATATAAAAGCCGTCGTGATAATGCCATCGATCATCTTTCCGTCGCAACTGAACATGGATTTACTTCCAAAAAATTGGGCGCTCCGGTCATCATCGCGGACGGAATTATGGGCAGGAATGAGACGGAGATCGAGATTGCGGCGCCGCTCAATAAAACCATTTCGCTGGCAACGGAAATTGTCTCTGCAAATTCAGCGATTGTCATTTCTCACGCCACCGGTCATCTGGCAACCGGGTTGGCGGCAACCATCAAAAATCTGGGCATGGGGATGTCCAGCCGCAAAGGCAAACTAACCCAGCATTCCGTCTCCAAGCCGATAATCAGCGAAAGAAAGTGTACAGCCTGCGGTATCTGCGCCAATTGGTGCCCTGTCGATGCTATTATTGTCGGAGATGAGTTTGCGGTGATCAACGAAGATATCTGTATCGGCTGCGGTGAATGCCTGGCGGTTTGCCGGTTCAATGCCGTGAAGTTCAAATGGGACAGTTCATCGGAATTGCTACAGAAACAGGTTGCCGAACACGCCCTCGGGATCGTAAAGCAGAAAAATGGCAAAATAGCGTACATGACTTTCATGATCAAAATGACTAAAGATTGCGACTGCCTGGCGCAGAAACCTGAAATTGTACTGGACGACATTGGCGTCCTGGCGGGAACCGATCCGGTGGCAATCGACCAGGCGGTTTACGATCTGACAAAACAACGATCTGATAAATCTCTCTCAGAACTTTCCTACCCTTCACTGGATGCCAATGTGCAATTAGAATATGGCGAAAAGATTGGGTTGGGGAGCCGGGAATATCGGCTGGTGGAAACGGAGTTTTGATTACAATTCCAGATTTCCCACAGAACACCTGTCAGGTTTAGTCGATTAATCTTTTTCAGACGCGACCATTCTCATAAACCTGACAGGTGTTTTAACAACCCTTTTTACATCTCTTTCCTCATACCATTAAAGGTTTTTTCGCCGTATTTATTGCCATGATTACCTCTATTATTGCTTAACTATTCATTCAGCCCTATTCATATCCGTCAGGTCTGAGGACCTTACGGAACTGAAAATATTCAGTCGGCAGAATCACTTCATTTTCTAAATTTATAGGAAATCGAAATAAACCCATTCCGCGTCGCTCCGGGCCAATAATAGGCATAATAACCGCCCCATTCATAGCCATACCCGTATGTTGAATACAATTTATTCAGGATATTATTCACCTTACAATTAACTTCAATATTCTTAAATACATACCGGATGCCGCCGTCCAGCAGCCAAAAAGCGTCATTGGTTCCGAGGTTTTGTTTGTCGAGATACTGTTTCCCCACATAGCGCATCGCAATGAAAAACGTCAGCTGATCAATCGGATTCAATCGCAGACTGCCGTTAAATAATATCGATGGAACATTGGGAATGACCTTATCCTTACAGCTACCGCTCTGAAAAATATGCCGGCTTATGCTGCTGTTCAGGTTCACTGCCCAGAATGATGACGGCTGATAATTCAGTTCCAGTTCAATTCCCTGGTGCAATGTCGCGTCGGAATGATAATAGATGTACTCTCCCTCCTGTTCAACATCGATGTTTTTCAACTGCTCGTTTTTATAATTAATCCTATACAGGTTCAGGTCGAACTCGAATTGGCGGCTTCGATAACTGCCGCCTAATTCATAATCGTTTATCAATTCAGCTGACGCCTTCCGGGGAGTGCTCCATACATCGTCGGCTTCGATGATCTGATCGTCTGCCGGTTCGCGCTGGGCTTTCCCGTAATTCGCAAAGACGGATAACTCATCGGTAAATGAATATATCGCTCCAAAGCGTGGATTCACGAATCTCCACACCGCATCCAATTGATACCCGACGGCATGTCCGATCTTCTTCTGATCCATATTCCAGTGAATGTATTGATACTGCAGATCGGCAATCAGTTTCAATTTTTCAAGCGGTTCAAAAGCAAAGTGAGCGAAACCTGTTGTGATCAATTTTTCACCAATATAGTTATAATACCGATACCAGTCTTCGGAAATTAGAGACGATAAATCAGGATCGGAGAAATCAGCGATTTCACCGTAGTGATCACCGGTATAGAAACGAATCTCACCGCCGATATCCAGTCGATATTTATTACGAATATATGTCAGTGTCGGAATCATCCCGAAATAGTTATTGACGATCCATTTCCTACGAGTAAAGCCCAATTCGCGGCTACTATATAAATCCCACGGGTAATCCGGATAATAATTATCAAGATTATAGGAAAACAGGAAATCTCTGAAATCGTCCCGGTCATCAGTTCCAATGTCATTGGTAAGATCATAACCGGATGACTTTTCGGTCTCGTAATACCCCTCGCCCATCACAAGGTAAGCGACATTACTGAAGTGAAGACGATCGCTGATCCGCCAGAAGCTGTTCAAAGAATAGACCTGTTGTAAAAAGTCATCGATATAAGATTGATAACCAGCGCGCCGCTTTTTACGGTCATTGATATCATCAGCAGAAACGCCGTCCCACATCAGATGACTTCGTTCATAGCCTATCAATGCCCTGAATTGATGAGTGAATTTAACACCGTCGTATTCAATCCCGACAGATCCGGCTTTCTGATCGGTATCATGAAAATCACGATAGCCTTCGGATTTAATCTGTGAAAGCCTTGCCGATAGTTTTACTCTTTTATTGAAAAGCGCTCCACTAGCGGCTTTTAGATGGATTTTCGACGTATTATACGAACCCGCGCCCACATTCAGTGACAATTCCGGTTTATCGGATCCAATCGATGTAATCACATTTATCGATCCTCCAAAAGCCGAAGCGCCGTAAAGGCTGTTGCCAATCCCGCGCTGTATCTGAACATCTTCGGCATCACTGAGAACATCGCCATGATCTACCCAATAGACCTGATGACTTTCATTATCGTTCAATGGCACATTATTCATCATCACGGCGATGCGGCTCTGATCGAATCCCCTAATCTGGACATAGGAATAACCGGTTCCGTTGCCGCTTTCACTGTAGGAATAAACACCCGGTTCCATAGCAAGTATCATCGGTAAATCTTCGACAGTGTAGCGGTTTTGAATTTCCTCAGCAGTAAGTTCCGAAAAGGCGACCGGTGTTTTTCCTTTCACGGCTCGTGTGGCAGTCACAAAGACATCTTTGCCCGTTAATACTTCCGGAACAAGATATATATCGCCGACAGTACTTTTTTTTACTAAAAATGTCGTATCCCTGAACGCAATGTGGGAAACGGTTATTTTACAGGGCAATATTGTGTAATTCAGCACAAAATCGCCGGACTCATTGGAGTAAGTTCCCTCACCGGTTTCAAGAAATATATTGGCATAATCAATCGGTTTTCCCGTTGACCGGGATACTATTTTACCGGTTATGAGATTTTCATTGCTGAATCCCACACTTGTGAAAAAAAGCGTAATTAGAATAAAAATGAAAAATGCGGAGAATGTTTTTTGGGTCATGATAAGCTCCCTTCGCTGGTATTATCCAGATCAGGTTCAAAGGGTATTTTCTCAGCCGTTCACGTGTTAGTGAAAAGCACCCCCAGAACTTCAGTTTTTAAATATCACAATTACAATTTAATAACTATTTATTACTAAAATCAAATAGTTTTCATAACAATATTAGCGGGAACGCCTGGGAGTCGAACCCAGCTCCCCGATTGTATCGGGGACAGCGATTTTGAAGACCGCGACACCCACCGGGGTTGCATTCATTCCCATTGATTCCTTTGAATAACGATATAATCAATATTATGCAATGCTTTGAGACGATTCCCCGCTTCTACGGCGTCTGCACGGGAATCATATCTTCCCACTCTGACGGATAACAGGTCCTGGCGACCACCTTTGATTTTCTGAACGTAGGAATCATATCCGTAGGACTTCAACCTGTTTTTCAATATCAACGCATTCTGGGAATTTCCAAATGCTCCGACCTGAAGAGCATATTTTGGTTTGGAAACTTGTCGTTCAGGCGGTTTCACTCGTTCGACTTGTTTTACTTTTGTCGCGAATTGGTCTCCGGTAACATATGATGGCACAGATTGATAATCATAAAACTGCAGGTCAAGATCGGGATATTTTTCCAGATAATGAGCATAATAATAATCAACGGAATCCTTTTTATTCATTACGTTGAAACTGCACATTAACATATACACACAATTCCCGACATTTTCGCTGTCCGGATATTTCGAAATTAACTGTTTAGAGTATGTAATTGTCTTTTTGTATAAGCCTTTTGTATAAAGATACTCAATAATTTTTGTCAGGGCGTTATCGGCTTTTTTACTGTTCGGATACTGACTTAAGACATCTTTATAAATTAACAAAGCCTTATCGCCTTCCGGTTCCACTAGAGCAGAAAGATACAAAACATCCGGATTATTGGGATAGTTGCTAATCAGCTGTGGTATCGCCAGTTTGACCAAATCAGCCTTATCCTGATTTACATAATCATAATACTTCGTCAAATCCTGAGAAACCAGAATAAATGGAATAAGCAAGCAGATAATTATTGCGATTACATTTTTCATAATTGATCTAAAATGGGGTCCTCTTTTCCACAAACCGGGCAAATCCAGAGAATGTCTTTGACCACATGTCCGCAATTCGTGCAGCGAACCTGGTTGATCGTACCAAATTTATATAAAATATCATTCAGCACATCACTGACTTCTTGTTCACGTTTCTGTGCAACTAATAATTTACAATATGCAATTTTGGCAATTACGGAAGTCGGGTTTGTTTCGATAAGATCTTCAACAAGTTCCGACGCTTTTTGTAGATCACCTTTTCTCTCATAAAAATTCGCCAGAGCAGTAATTGTCCGAACATCTCCCGGCTTACGTTTCAGGATATTCAGGTAAAAATTTTCGATATTGCCAAAATTTCCCAAGTTAAACAGAACTTTCTGAAGTGGATCAAATATCAGCCAGGCTTTGTCCGGCGCAACTTCCGCAAATTTCACCCACCATTCGACGGCATCCACTTCACGTCGATCTTTTACATAAGATTCCGCCATATAATAGTACGGCGCTTCACAAGCAGGATCAATCTTTATGGCTTTACGGAAAACCAATCTCGCATCGTGGTTTGCGCCACTTTCAAATTTCTCCAAACCTTCCTGAACTTTATAAATCGCCATCAGACGTTTATTGGATTCTTTGCGAAAACGCAGAACCATTTCCATATATTCGGATGCTTTAGTCCATTTTCTGAGATCCCGGTATAAATGCCAGATTCTTTCCAGCGCCCACATATTTTTCTTTTCCACATCCAAAATAGTTAAGGCAACCGATAAAGCAATCCCTTTTTCGTCCAGTTCTACATAATCATCAACGAGATTCCGCATAATATCCAGTTTTTGGGTTTTATCGATGTCCTGCCGGTAGAGCAAACCCTGATGCACTTTTACAGCGGCTTTTAATTTTCCGGTTATACGAAGCAGATTTCCCAATTTGATATAGGCATCGATGTGGCTGGTGTCCTTATTTATGATTGCCTTCAATTCTTTAATGGCGGGTTCATATTCACCCTGAAGAATGTGGTTTAATGCCTGAGTATATAGGGAGGATTTCGGTTTTGTTACTGTTTTTCTACGACCAAAGATCATTCCAAATATTATCACCAGAAAAAACAGTAATCCGACTGCAAAAACAATTTCAATGGTAGCCATAAATAGTACCTTTTATCCTTAGATTATTCGTTTTCCTCGACGTCTTCAAGTTCCTTGTTTCTGAGTAAATCGACTTCTTTTTTTAATTTTTTATATTCCGAGTTTAACACGCGCTGTTTGTTTTTTTGTTCCAGAATTTGAACACCGGCAAGTAAATATCCAATTAAAAATCCAATGACAAGCGATATCAGCAACACAATAATCATTTCTGTCGAAAATGAGTAGGAGTCAGTGAAAAATTTCAACGTAATTTTCTGACCAACGTTTTGAACGACAAAAACCAAAAGAATTAAAATAACAAGGATTAGCGCCAAGAGTTTTAAATATTTCATATCTCCCTCATGAATTATTGAATTTTGCCAAATAAACTTACGCCTGCTGCATCGATAATTTGTACATTGACAATATTCCCAATGTCGGCGTTTCCTCCCTTTAAAATTACCAGTTTATTTGTATCAGTTCTACCAATTTTTTCATTACTATCTTTTTTACTGATGCCATCAACCAGGACAGATTGAACGGTTCCGATCAAGGCTCTGTTCTTTTGAAGAGTATGAACTTTCTGTTTTTCAATAACGGTATTAAGCCGCTCTGATTTCTCTTTTCCCGGAATGTCGTCTGGTAATTTAACGGCTTGTGTATTTGGTCTTGGTGAGTATTTAAACATATAAGCATTGTCAAATACCACCTGATCCATAACATAAAGCGTATCATTAAAATCATCCTGCGTTTCTCCGGGAAAACCGACAATGATATCAGTCGTAATACCACAACCCGGCATATATTTCCTGATTTTATCAACGACATTGAGATATTTTTCCTGTGTATATGTCCGGTTCATCGATTTTAATATTTTCGTTGATCCGGCTTGAAGTGGAAGATGGACGTGTTTACAGATATTTTCATGTTCCCGCATGACTTCCAGCATCGCATCATCGATATCTTCAGGATGAGGTGATGTAAATCGTATCCGTTTAACACCGGGGATTTCAGCAACAGTAAGAAGCAAGTCCGGAAACCGGTTTTCTTCATAACAGTACGAATTAACATTTTGACCTAAAAGAGTGACTTCAACGTATCCGTCATTAACTGCCTGCCTCACTTCTTCAACAATACTTTTAACAGAGCGGCTTCTTTCTCTTCCCCGAGTGAAAGGGACAATACAATAGGAACAGAATTTATCACAACCCCGCATTATCGATATCCAGGCATTTACCCGGGTGTTCCTAAACGGCGTTAATCCATCGTAAACTTCCTGTTTTGATAAATGGACGTCAACAAACGGTAATTCATGTTTGTTTAGTAATTCCGGAATCTGTCTGTATGTGTCAGGCCCAAGAACCAGATCGATGAAAGGTTTCTCTTCTAATATTTTTCCTTTATCACGCTGGGCTACACAACCTACCAGTCCGAGTAATAAATCCGGATTTTGTTTTTTTAAATGTTTAAACTGTGATAGACGTGCTATCGCACGATTATCGGCGCCATGGCGTACACTACAAGTATTAACGAGAATAATATCGGCTTCTTCCGGTAAATATGTTGAAGTGTAATTCACTCTTTCCAGCAGACCTGCCATAATTTCCGAATCTGCTTCATTCATCTGACAACCATAGGTTTCTATATAATACTTCTTAGAATTCATACACTGCGAAAATTAAGCAAATACAACTTATTATTAAAGCTGAATTAAATAATGAATAAAATTTGGATGAAGCTATTTAGCGAATATAACCGGTAAAATAATAATCCAGAGGATTTTTATTTATATCATATTGACGAATCTCATAATGTAAATGGGAAGCTGTGCTTCGCCCGGTGCAACCGACTTCGGCGATTTTCTGACCACGTTTGACAACATCACCCGGCTTTACTACTATTTTAGATAAATGCGCATAGAAGGTTGAATAACCATATCCATGGTCAATTTTAACAATTTTTCCGTATGTCCCGCCGCGGTTAGAACTTCTAACAACACCATCGGCAGTGGCATACACGGGGGTACCTGTTGGCGATGAAATATCAATACCATAATGAAATTGACGTGTTCCGGAGATGGGATCTCTTCTGTAACCATAACCATCTGAAATGTACCCGGTATTTACCGGTCGGATCGACGGCGTCGACTTTATTTGAGGAGAACGATGCTTGACCGCATTGTATATCTCCTCATAACTGATCCGTTCTAACTTGATTTCACGCGTCAAACGGTCAAGATCATTTGCTAAGTCAGATACTTTTATATTACCATCAGGTAAAAGGTTATCAATCTCATCACCTTGAAAAGTATATTTACCACCAATACCTAGTTTGCGAATATCTTTATCAATAACGGGGAGATCAGCGTAGGTGCGTAGAGCCTGGTCTTTTTCGGCAAGTATCTGAATTTCCGATTCAATTTGTTGGATTCTGTTTTTCAAATCATACAAAGTACCAACCAACTTACTATTATTCCTTTGTAACCGGACAACTTTCGTTTTATAGATGATATCGGAAAATACATTGATACTAATTATAACGACAATGCTGAATAAAATAACAGAAACAACCCCAAATCCAATTAATTGACGATGGCTTAAGCTAACGGACTTTGGAGTTCTTTTTGTGTTCCAGATTAGAACAAACCGTGACTGTTTCTTCATTCTCCTGCTACAATTAAATTTATCTTTGACCTCGTGTTTTTTTTCAACACCTCATTTTAACAATTCAAAAACACATTGTCAATATTTTTATTAACCTAAATATCCTTTTAATAATAGCGCTCGGGAAGCATGACGCAATTTTCTTAATGCTTTTTCCTTTATTTGCCGAACTCTTTCGCGAGTCAAATGCTGATGATTTCCAATCTCCTCCAACGTCATCGGAAGTTCTTGTCCGATACCGAAATACAAACGTATCACCGTTGCTTCTCGATCATCAAGACTTCGGAGCGCCCTTTCTATCTCCAGATGAAACGACTCTTCTTGCAATAATCTGCCCGGATCATTTTCATCCATACCGCTTAGGATATCCTGCAGAGTTCCGCTCCCGTCATGACCGATGGGCGTATTTATACTCATAATCCCTTCGTTTAATTGTCTTGCAACCTCTAAATCAATATTCTCCTTTTCCAGGATCTCTTCAATCTCTTCTGCTGTCGGCTCTCGTTCATATTCCTGTTCAAATTCGTACGTGATTTTTGAAATCTTGTTTAAATTACCCACTACATTAAGCGGAAGACGTACTAATCGAGAATATTCAGATATCGATTGTAAAATTGTCTGACGTATCCACCACACTGCATATGATATAAATTTGAACCCACGGGTTTCATCAAACCTTTGAGCGGCTTTTATCAGACCGATATTTCCTTCATTGATCAGATCTTCCAGTGAAAGCCCCTGATTTTGGTATTTCTTCGCGACAGATACAACAAACCGTAAGTTAGCGCGTAATAATTTATCAAGAGCCTGAGAGTCCCCCTGTCGAACTTTTGCCGCCAGTTCAATTTCTTCCTCGGGTGTCAACGGTTCTTCATGACTTATTTCTTCGAAATATTTCTGAAGAATGTGACTATATAAATGAGGAAGGCTTTTTGATGACCTGCTCTTTACCATTAAAATTGTTTTTTAGGGAATTATTCTTTTTTGTCTTTGACATCAGTTTCGGTTGACTGCTCTTTTTTAGCCTGACTGGTTTTTTGAATGGTCTTATACAGTTTTTCTTTTTCCTTGAGTTTTTTTTCAAGATCTTGAATTACGGTCAAACAGGATTTAACAGTTTCATTTTTCTCGAAGTCTTTGGTTTTCTTATCAAGTATCAATTGATAAACCATACCACCGAGCTCAGCGAATTGTTTTTCAATATCTCTTTTAATCTGGAAGATGTCCAATTTTACTTTTCCTAATTTCGTGACTTCTTCGGCTTTATCGGCTGCTTCCCGAGTCAATTCACCGGCTTTATCGGCTGCTTTGCTAGCCCATTCACCAAGACTTTTTTTTATGTCACCCCATAAATCAGTCATTTTTCCTCCTTTTTATTTTCCATTCGCAATATATCTTTAAAGATGATTTAAATCAAGTATTTCATTGAATATTAAATATGTCGGAACCAAATAAAAATGGGCTACCCCATATTTGGAATAGCCCATTATCTGATTATCTACCAATTAATACATTCCGCCCATTCCACCGCCCGGAGGCATTGTATGAGCCGCCGGTTCAGCTTCGGGAATATCGGAGACTATCGCTTCGGTTGTCAGCAGTAAACCAGCGATACTGGCTGCATTTTCCATTGCAATGCGGACAACTTTAGTCGGATCAATAATACCGGCTTTATAAAGATTTACGTATTCTTCTTTGTAAGCATCAAATCCAAAATCATCAGCGCCTTCTTTGACTTTCTGAACGACGATTGAGGGTTCATGACCGGCATTTTTAACAATCTGGCGAATTGGTTCTTCAATCGCTCTTTTTACGATCTTTACTCCAACCATCTGGTCGCTAGTGGCTTTGATACCATCCAGTTTGGATAGTACTCTCAACAATGCCACTCCACCACCGGGTACGATACCTTCTTCAACTGCCGCACGGGTTGCATGAAGAGCATCTTCCACACGGGCTTTTTTATCTTTCATTTCAATTTCAGTTGCAGCGCCAATTTCAAGAACGGCGACGCCACCGGACAGCTTCGCTAAACGTTCCTGCAATTTTTCTTTATCATAGTCGGATGTAGAGCTTTCGACCTGTGCCTTAATCTGTTTGATGCGTCCTTTGATATCTTCAGATTTCCCGCCACCTTCGACAATCGTTGTGTTGTCTTTGTCAATGGTAATACGCTTTGCTTGTCCTAAGTAGGAAACTGTCGTATTTTCCAGTTTGAAACCGCGTTCCTCAGAAATCACAGTGCCACCGGTTAAAACAGCAATATCTTCCAGCATCGCTTTACGACGATCGCCAAATCCGGGAGCCTTAACAGCAGCGACACGAAGTGTTCCTCTCAGTTTATTAACAACCAGAGTAGCCAGAGCTTCACCTTCAATATCTTCAGCAATGATTAAAAGCGGTTTACCCATCTGGGATACTTTTTCGAGAATTGGTAAAAGATCTTTCATGCTGCTGATCTTTTTATCATGAATCAGAATGTAAGGATCTTCCAAAGCCGCTTCCATCGATTCAGCGTTTGTAACAAAATAAGGGGAAATATATCCACGATCGAATTGCATACCTTCAACGACTTTTAATCCGGTTTCAGTTGATTTTGCTTCTTCAACAGTAATAACACCGTCTTTACCAACTTTTTCCATGGCATCAGAAATCAATTGACCGATGACGGTATCGTTATTTGCGGAGATTGTGCCAACCTGAGCGATTTTTTCTTTGCTACCGGTTACTTCTTTGCTGATCTCTTTTAAACCTTTTACCACTTCGATAGTAGCAAGATCGATACCCCTTTTGATTTCCATTGGATCCGCACCTGCTGTGACATTTTTAATCCCTTCTGCAATAATTGCCTGCGCAATAACTGTTGCGGTCGTCGTACCGTCACCGACAATATCAGAAGTCTTAGAAGCAACTTCTTTGACCATCTGAGCGCCGATATTTTCCATTTTGTCTTCAAGTTCGATCTCTTTGGCAACAGTTACACCGTCTTTAGTAATCGTGGGAGATCCGAATTTCTTTTCGATAACAACGTTGCGTCCCTTGGGACCAAGGGTAACTTTAACGGCATTGGCTAATTTATCGACACCTTCTTTGAGAGCCGTTCTTGCTTTTACATCATATTCTATCCGCTTTGCCATTATTTGTGCTCCTTTCTACCTGAGCTAACGATAGCTAAAATATCACTTTCTCTCATAATTAGATGTTCTTCACCATCAATGGTGACCTCTGTACCGGAATACTTTCCATACAGGATCTTATCTCCGGTTTTCACTTCCATGGGTACTTTTGTACCGTTATCACTGACTTTCCCCGGTCCGGTTGCAACGACTGTGCCTTCCTGAGGTTTTTCCTTTGCAGTGTCCGGAAGAATAATTCCACCAGAAGTTTTTTCTTCCGCTTCAGCTGGTTTCACAACCACTCGATCTGCTAAAGGTTTAATTGCCATATCATTTCTCCTTTCAAATTTTTTAGCACTCTAATATTTAAACTGCTAAAGTTACTTCTATTATTAACGTCAAGTCAACTGTTTTTCTCAGTATCTATTTTAATAATTAAAACGATTATTCTTGTGTATTATTTCAAAAAAGCGCTGTGTTACATACAAAGGTTGTGCCATTAATTGTGCGGGACATTTAGTCATGCCGCTTTTAATATTTCATCAAGCAATGTGACAATTGGGCATCATAGACCTATAGATAATCCAACTAATATCGATTCATTCAGGACAGCGATATTCAACATTTTAATGAAAGTTATCATATGAAGGTTTGTACCCCCAACAGGACTCGAACCTGTGCTTCCGGCTCCGGAGGCCGGCGCTCTATCCAACTGAGCTATGGGGGCGTCAAATATCGAGCTAAAATTAATTGTTATTATTAAAACTCCCAAAAGAATTCCAGAATCAAAATTATAGCTAAATGAAAAACTCCAATTCAAAATCTCGAAAATCGCTATGAATTTTAACGATTTTTCTCTATCTTAAGCTGATTTTAGATAGTTAAATAAGGAGTTTACAATGAAAAAGTTTTTAGTTTTGCTTTCACTATTATTAATAATTATTTCTTCCTGTACTAAAAAGGAACCGAGTTTAATCCTTGAAAAGGATACTCCTGCTTTTTTACTGGCTCAGGAAATTACCCAAAAAATTCCCTATCTTGACCCTGTAAAGAATAATGCTCTCATTAAGACCAAACATTTCAATATCGCCACTGGCGATGTTTTTAATGCAATTCATAATAATTTTGGTAACCGCGCCAGACAATTATCCTCATTTGACGAAACACGAATAAAATCAATTGTCTCACAACATGCCAAACAACTTACCGAAATAAAATTACTGCTTAACGCCGCGGAACGCTTCCAAATTGAGGTTACAGAAGAAGAAGTTGATAGTCTCATCGATGCGCGCTACATCAGAAATGGTGGTAAAGACCGATTTTTAGGTTGGTTACAAAGTAATGAAATTAAATATGAAACGGTTCATAATGATTCAAAAAACGGATTAATCATACAAAAATACATCGAGAAATCCTTAGCGAAAGATCTTGCCGTAACCGAAGAAGAATTACTGGAAATGTACAACCAGGATAAGTATGCATCTGTCCGCCATATTTTACTAAAAACTCAGGGAGTCAGCGATTCGACGAAAAATGAGATATATAAAAAAATGGATTCGCTATTAGTACGTGCAAAAAAAGGTGAAGATTTTACTGCGCTTGCAAATGAGTACTCCGAAGATCCCGGATCCAGTAATAAAGGCGGGCTGTACGAAAACATCACCCGCGGACAAATGGTTAAACCATTTGAAGACGCTTCATTTAACATACCAGTTGGTGAAATAAGCGATATCGTCGAAACCACTTATGGATATCATATAATTAAAGTTATTGACCGAAAAAGAGACGAGCGTTCTTTTGAAGAGGTTAAAAACGGAATAGAAACAAAATTGAAAAACAAGAAACGCAATGAAGCTTACGAAAACCATATTAAAAAGTTAAAATCAAAAGCAAAGTATAAAGAAATCGAATATTAGAGTATTACTTTTTTTTATAAATAAGCCGTCCATTCAGTTGAGTGGGCGGCTTTTCCATTGTAAGCGATTATAAACTTTAAAAATCAGCAGTACCAAAGAACTTCCCATCATACCGAACGATCAGCCCGTCACAGCCAGGTAAGGAATTTAAAATCTCAAGTCCTTTTGATACACCCGCAACAAAAATACCGGTCGCTAATGCATCTGCCATTTCTGCGGTAGGCGCCAGAATTGTCACAGACTGACAGGAGTCAGCCGGTAAACCTGTTTTTGGATTGATAAGATGGTGATAGCGTTTGCCCTTATAAATAAAGTATTTCTGGTAATCACCTGAAGTAATAACTGCGCCGCTGTCAACTTCAATAATTTTCAGCATTTTTTTCAAATCCCTGGGATCCTGGATACCAACTCTCCATTTCTTACCATCGCCCCTTGGAAGCGCCCTGAGATCGCCGCCGGCATTCACCAATGCGCCTTTTATACCTTTGTCTTTTAGAATTTCAATCGCCTGGTCAACACCATATCCTTTTGCAATTCCACCTGTCGTCAACATCGTTTTGGGAGAGGCTGACATTAATACTCCACACTCCAAATCCACGGTTAGTGACCGGTAATCAACATAAGGAAGTAATGCATTTATTTCCCCTAATGCCGGTGGCACTGGTGATTCAGTCTTAAAATTATACAGTGGTAAAATAATCCCAACCGTCATATCGAAACAACCATCTGTCAATTCTGAGATTTTCAAGCCTCTCTGTATTAACCGAAGAACTTCATTCGGCATCGGCACATTATTCGAAGTCCTGTGGCTAAACTCATACAGCGGACTTTCCGGGTTGCCTTCATAGAACAACGTTCCAATGCGGCTAATCTCTTCAAAAGCAGCATCTATCGATTCATAAGCATGTTTTTCAGAGTAGTCCAATATAGTAATTTCAATCACCGTGCCCATTGCAAACCGGATTACCTGATAGGATTGTAACTTCGACTTCGGAGAGCAGACGGAAAAAAGAACAAGAATCAGGAGTAAAATGAAAATCAGTGATTGAATAACATAATGTTTTTTCATAATACTACATCTTAAATATCTTTTATGTATTTATAAAATATATCACTTATTTACAGATTTCTTTCATCGAAAAGACTGAGAAACCACCGGCGGCTTTTCTTTTAGCCCAATAGCGGGATATTAATCCGGCAATTGCAAGAACAGCTAATCCAATGCCGAACTGAAGAATATCAGATGGAATGCCAAGAAAAGAATCAGAAATCAGGTTATTGGCTACGACCACAGCAAGCAGGAAACTCAATAGCGGTAATCCGTATTGCATAAATGCCAGCTTTAGTTGGTTTTTATCTGATTGTTCAATCAGTATCCGGTCTCCGATCTGTGTATTAAGTGTATTGTTAAGGTATAATATTCGTTTACCCGAATCGCCGGGTCGGCAGACCATACGGGCGCCACAGCTGTGGCAATTATCGCTCTCCGCTAGTTCAATGCTGGCTCTATCACCTTTAATTTCGACTACTTTACCGATTTCAAAATCCTGATCCAATTATGCCTCGTCCGCCTCTCCAACAATTACGATGCATTTCGTTGGACATTTTTCTGTCGGTAATACAAGTTCTTTAGTGTATCTATCGTGATCAACGATTACCAAATTATTTTCAACTGTAAAACCGACGCCGTCAACCGCCTTTTCACAGATTTTACAGGCGATACAAGCAGCTTTACAAACCGCCCTGGAGTTTTTTCCGGAATCTTCATTTCGGCAAAGAACAAAAACATGATGGCTTATTGGATGCATCTCGATAACATTTCGGGGACAGGCTTCGACACAATTGCCACAGCCTGTACATTTAACACGATCCACTACGGGAATGCCCTTGTCATTCATATAAATAGCGTCAAAAGGACATACAGCCACACAGTCACCATAACCAATACAACCGTAATTACAGGCTCGTTCACCACCACTCACGAAAGTTGCACCAATGCAGGATTGAATACCCTCATAATCCGCTTTTTTCTTTACGACGCCGTCGCCACCCTGGCACATCACAATTGCAACTTTTCTTTCACCTGTTTCAACATCCACTCCGAGAATTTGGGCTATTTTTTCTGCCGCTTCCGCACCACAAACAGGACAATCACTCAGTTGAGATTTTTCACCGGCGAGATTCTCTGCAAAATTAGCGCAGCCTCCATATCCGCAACTCCCGCAATTTGCTCCCGGTAATAAATCATTGATCAGTTCTATACGAGGATCCTCCTCAACATGCAATTTTTTATTGGCTAAAGTAATTAATATTGAGAAAAACAGACCAATTCCGCCCATACTTAAAACCGCATATACAAGGAATGTATAATTCATTCCGATACTCCTTTTATATCAATCCCGAAAAACCCATGAATGCCAAAGCGAGACAGCCGGCTACGATCATCGTAATTGCCGCACCTTTAAAATATTCAGGAACATCCGCCAACTCCAGTTCTTCCCGGATTCCCGCCATTATGACAATAGCGAGAGTAAAGCCTACGCCTGCGCTAAATCCAAAGATAATACTTTCAATAAAATTATATTCTTTTAAAACCAGGAACAGCGCAACACCTAAAATCGCACAGTTTGTTGTAATTAAAGGCAAAAATATTCCCAGAGCATCATACAGCGGTTTACTGATCTTTTTAACGAACATTTCAACTAACTGAACAAGCGATGCAATTACAAGAATAAAAGAAACCGTTTGTAAAAACTGTAAATTCAATCCTTCAAGAATATATTTATTTATTAACCACGATACCGCTGACGTCAATGTCATAACAAAAGTCGTAGCCATGCCCATGCTTACCGCCGGACTAATTTTTTTTGATACTCCTATAAACGGGCAGATACCAAGAAAATTGACCAACACATAATTATTAACAATAACAGCGGAAAGAAATATTATGAATATATTTACCATTATTTCGCCCTCTTGGCATTCAGCCAATTGCTAATCCCAATCATCAATCCAAGTGTTAAAAATGCCCCCGGCTGCAATACCATAACCATCCAGGGTTCGAAACTATCCGGCATAATCTGCACGGCAAAAATCGTTCCCACACCCAATAATTCGCGAACGGATCCAAGGATCGTCAGAGTAATTGTAAATCCGATACTCATACCAAATGCGTCAATAACGGCTCGACTGACACTGTTTTTCGATGCAAAGGCTTCCTGCCTTCCCAGAATAATACAATTAACAACAATCAGCGGTACAAAAGGTCCTAAGGCTTTACTGATATCGGGGAAATAGGCTGCCAGCATTTTATCCGCAATTGTCACAAACGTTGCGATCACAATAATGAATGTAGGAATACGGACTTCTTTAGGAATAATATTTCGGGCAAGGGAAATAATCGCACTGGACATCACCAGTGTAAAAATCACCGCTAGTCCCATGGATAATCCATTTATTGCAGAATTTGTGACTGCCAGTGCGGGACAAAGTCCCAACAGCATCCGTAAGACCGGATTTTCGTCCCATAAGCCCTTTAAAAACTCTCTGGATAATGTAATTTTCTTTGCCATATTAGTTTGCCTTTTGTTTTAAGTAACTATAGCGGTAGTTTCGTATAGAATTATTCAAGATATCAACAATGGTTTCTGATGAAACAGTTGCTCCGGATATTGCCTGCACTTCGCCATTAGATTTCTTCGGTGATTTTTCAACACAGGTAACAGGCTGCGTGACTTTCAGACCATTAAATTGCTTTATGAACCATTCCTGACCCATCTCATTTTTAATATCTTTAATGATTCGAGTACCACATCCCGGTGTTTCATTCTGTTCGAGGATTCTCAGACTTTGAATCTCTGAAAAATCCGGATTCATGCACACCAAAACTTTTATTCGACTCTGAAATCCCACGCCACTTGCAGTAAATGCGACTCTGGTTACTTTACCTGAATTGTCCCGGTTGATGTAATACGATTTCCCTTCAATTACTATAATTTCGGAATCTTCCGCAATCAGATTTGGAATAATCACGTTTTCCGACACACCAGCCACAGCCGGGCAGGATACTGCAGTCAAATCCGTATTCCTCCGAATGATCTCGCGGTTTTTATTCAATGTTGCATTAATAATATCAACAACCGCTTTTGATGAAATTGTGGCTCCTGTAATCGCCATGATCTCTCCATTGCTTTTGTCTGCTTCCTGGTTTTTAACATAGCTGATGGATTGCTGTACGTTAAGGTTATCGAATTGATTTGGAAACCATTCGGAATCAGATTTGCTACTGGGATCTGTTTCAATTTTGGTTCCTAATCCCGGCGTTTCCTTCTGCTCCAGAATTTTAATTTTCACAATTTGGGTCAATGTCTCATCCATACCTACTAAAATTCGCAACTTACTCTGGAATCCGTTACCTTCAGCCAGAAAAGCAATACCGTTCATTCTGTTTTGTTTATCATAACCAAAATAGAATTGCTGATTCTCAATCATTTTTTCTTCAGTTTTGACACTGTTTGGCAAAACACTGCTGAGTGCACTTTTTAGAACATTATTCTGATGAGCTTCAATCAACGGTTTGGTATGGAGATTCAAGAAGGATAATAACAGACCCGACAGAATTGCCGTCATTGTCAGAACCAAAATAAGTCTATATGATTTCGTCATTTTTTAATCTCCCCAAAATATTTTGGTCTGGTATATCGATTAATCAGTGGTACAAAACCATTCATAAATAAAATTGAATACATAACGCCTTCCGGAAGACCGCCAAACAATCGAATTACGACCAGCGCTACTCCGGCGCCGAATCCAAATATCCAGGCGCCTTTTGGCGTAACCGGCGAAGTCACCATATCTGTCGCCATAAAAAATGCACCGAGTAATAATCCTCCGGAGAAAAGATGAAAGACCGGATCCGGATATTGTGACGGATCGATTATCCAGAATAATCCCCCAATAATAATTACCGTCCCGAGATAGCTGACCGGAATTCGCCAATCGGCATATTTTTTTATAAGAAGAAAGATTCCGCCAATCAGTATAAACAGAGCGCTGGTTTCGCCAATACAACCGCCTATATTTCCCATAAAAAGATCGAAATAGGGCGTCATAATGTTTTCAAACTTGTATGAACCAAGAGGCGTCGCAGTCGTAATCGCATCAATAGTATTCGGAGCTACCCAAGTCGTCATTTTTACAGAGAAACTAGCCTGGAGAAATGCCCTGCCCAGCAAAGCCGGGTTAAAAATGTTGTAGCCAAGTCCACCAAATATCTGTTTTCCGATTCCAATGGCAAAAATTGAACCAAGCGCCGCATAGGCTTTGGGAAAACCCGGAGGTAATGTCATCGCCAATAATAAACCGGTTAACACTGCGCTGCCGTCAGATACAGTGATCTCCTTGTTTCGCATCTTATTGACGACCGCTTCAGTTGCCAACGCCGCGAGAACTGACGCCGTAATAGTTAACAATACACTAAAACCAAAATTATATACTCCAAAAGTCACCGCCGGTAGAAGCGCTGCAATAACAGTCCACATAATTTTCGGAACATTGTCAACAGTTGCCATATGCGGCGAAGAACTGAGTAAAAATATTTGTGGTTTCGGCTTCTCCTTTTTCACCTTCTCAACCGGCTTTGGTTTGGGAGCAGCGGGCTTTGGACTCTCTCCTTCCGGAATGTTTTTTTTGTTATTTTCCATAGAAATGAATTCTTTCCTATATGTTTATGCGGTTTCCAACTTTTCTTTTCTCTTTATCTCATTCACACACATTTTGCCGATGCGTATCTGCTGAACAAGCGGGATTTTGGATGGGCATACGAACGCGCAGGAACCACACTCGACGCAATATAAGATTCCCAATTCTTCCGCCATTTGCCAATTTTCCACCTGAGCAAACCGGGCTAATCTCGTTGGTAATAAGCTCATCGAGCAAACGCCGATACATGTTCCGCATTGGATACATGGATATTCTTTATTTTTTATAATTGAAAAATCCGTAAGACATAAAATACCGCTGGTTGCCTTGACAACCGGTACTTTAAGTGTATGTTGAGTGAGTCCCATCATCGGTCCGCCCATAATAACCTTTGCTGTTTTTTCGGATAGCCCGCCGCAAAAGTCGATCAAATTCTGAAACGGAGTGCCAATTCGGGCAATTATATTTTTTGGCTCCTTAATTCCATCGCCTGTAATCGACACAACACGTTCCACGAGAGGTTTCTTTCGTGTTACCGCCTCAGCAACGGCTATAGCAGTGCCGACATTGTTGACAACCACACCAACATCTAAGGGTAAACCGTCAGCCGGAACATCACGGTCAATCACCGCTTTGATCAGCATTTTTTCCGCTCCTTGCGGATATTTTACCTTCAGCGGAATTACTTCAATATTATTAAAAGAGGCGGCCTCTTTCCTCATAGCTTCAATCGCATCGGGCTTGTTGCTTTCAATCCCAATAACAGCCTTTGATACGCCGAGTGCTTTCATCAGAATGCGTGTACCTGATACAACATCCTGAGTTCGCTCAACCATCATACGATGATCCGCTGTCAAATATGGTTCGCATTCGCAACCGTTTAGAACAAACGTATCGATTGTTTTCCCTTTGGGCGGCGTCAATTTTACATGCGATGGAAATGCAGCACCACCCATTCCGACGATTCCGGCATCCTGAACCCGGTCTATGATCTCAGCTCCGGATAACTGCTCCCAATCACTTTCTCCAGTTACAGTATCAACCCATTCATCATTACCATCACCTACAATATGGATCATTAAACTATTCATACCCAATGGATGCGGAAATGTATCGATGGCTTTAACAGTTCCGGATATCGATGCATGAACCCGGCTGGACACAAATCCAGTACTGGTCCCAATCACCTCGCCTGTTTTTACCGCTTGCCCTTTTTCCACAACGGGTTTACAGGGCGCGCCGATATGTTGATTAAGAGGAATAAAAACCTGTTCGGGTATCGGAAGTCTTTCAAGAGATTTATGTTCTGTATAATTTTTAAACTCTTCCGGATGGACACCTTTTTTGAACGATTTTAATTTCATAAAAACATAGCTCCTACTAAACCCTCTTTACGATACCAAAAAAATGCCAGCCAAATTTATTAGCTATAGTTGTAATATGCTTGTACTTTTCTACCAATTGTGAAATTGATGAACCGCTCATATTTAACTGTCATCTATAAGTGAACGATCTGTTTAAATGTTTTCACATCATAAATATTTATTCTTTAACAAGAAATATTATTTCGGCAGAAACTTATCCGGATTTTGTATTTTAAAGAAATAGAATGTAAGTTTGAATGCTTTTTGACGGGGGCGAATGGATTCGACGGGATCGAAGAGTCGAAGAATTGCGTGCCGTGGTTTTCAGGAGGGCCACGTTAATAAACCTGAACAACCTTAAGTGCCAATTCATTTGGCAACGTCGCTTACGCTTAGTTAAGCGGCCGTTCTCATGCAACTTTGTCTGTAAGTTGTTTGAGGGCGTCGACTATACAGACTAGTTCTTCACTTTTGTTTGCGGATGAAGAATAAACCTTTAGCGAACTGGCTTTTTCGGAAGTTTGTTTATTGTCGACGGAGAAGTAAGATTTTACAATAGACTACGCACGTAGTGGTTCTTCCATTCTCTTTTTCGGACGGGAGTTCGATTCTCCCCGCCTCCACTCTTCGTCCCGATAAAATCGGGACTTCGCGTGGCAGGCCACTTATCATTGAGAAATTGATGTTTCTTCAGATTTCGCAACGAAGAGTGTCCTGCGTAGTGCCGATTCATCGGGACGAAGCATGGACTATCATGTTTTATGTTTATATA
>JADHWC010000027.1 GCA_016783665.1 Fidelibacterota bacterium
CCGTCGTCCTCATCGACCATATACACGATCCACTTTCCGTCGGGAGACCATTTGGGCGCATTGGCTATGCCCAGCTGCGCCTGAATTTTTCCTTCAAGATCGGTGATAAAAGTACCGGCTCCTGCGAGCGTAAACAGCAAGCGCGAGTTATCCGGCGACAGAGAGAGCCAGATATAATTACCGTCACCAAGCGGAGCCAATTCTTTGCGATCGCCATTTTTATGGAGCACAATTTTTTGCCCTTCTATATAAGCAAATGTTTCATCGATACCACCGGATTGAATAGATTCCTTACGGTTCATGTTGTAGGCTTTAATATCCTTGTCTTTACGGTAGATGATCGATTCATTTTCCAGGCGGGTCGCCGGAGATAAAAAGCGGACATTTTTGACAATATAGTCAACCTTTTTAGCGCCAATCGTCTGAATCGCCAGGGCGGAATATTTTTTCATTCCCTTGTATTCATCCATCCGAAAAATGATCTGGCGCCCGTCTCTGGTAAAAACCGGCTCATAGCCTGCTCCGGGATGATCATTCAACTGTATGATCGATTTGTCGGACAGATCATACAGCCAGAGTCCGCGGAAGCCGCTTTGGGTAAAGAGAATTTTGGAACCATCGGGACTGAACTGCGGCGATGTAAAATCCCTGTTCCCGGCTGTAATTGCAAATGTTTCCAGCACATTGATCTGCTGTCCGAAACCCGTGGCTGAGAAAATCAGCAAAACACTTATTAAAAACCTTATGCGCTTCATTTATTAACTCCTTCAAAATTTTCAAGTATTGTCAACAATTACTCATCATATCTCCAAATATCCAACGCATAATTTAAACTTGATTATACCATATAAAACAATTAACGTATTTTATGGAAATTATTCACAATCGAGTCGTGACGCACATTATGAATAAGGGATTAAAGAAAATAAAAAGTCCAATTGACAATTTGGAGTTTTTAAAAATGACTAAATTAAATGAAAAAGATATAGGAAATATATGTCCACTCTTAGATATACACTAACGTTAGGTAAAATGTTCGGCAACCTATTATGAAAGATATACAAAAAATATTGGAAACAATTAAATCTTGTTCTCAAAAAGCTGCGACAAAGCTGATTGCAGTTGATGGTTTTGGTGGTTCAGGAAAAAGTACGCTTACAGAAAAATTAGTAGAGCTATATTCTTCTATTAAAGTTGTTGGATTAGATAAATTTCCTTGTCTTCCCACAGAGCATTCATATCATTCGGTCGGCGCGCAGACACGGATTAACTTAGAGCGTTTTCAGAACGAAGTACTCATTCCTTTATCTGAGGGCAAAGAAGCACGATTTCAAAACACATTTTGGTGGCCAACAGATCAAGCTCCTGAGAGGTTTACTGTGCAGCCTGGTGAAATAGTTTTAATAGAAGGCTGCTATTCCTTTCATAAGGATATTCGTCATTTCTATGACCTCAGTATTTGGGTTGATTGCGCGCCTGATGAAGCTATGGAAAGAGCAGTTGCCCGTGATGGAGAGTCTGGTCGATCTCTTTGGGAAGAAGCACATGCTCCGAATGAACGACAATATGTCGCTGCTCAGCAGCCCCAAAAATATGTCGATTTAATCGTTTTCAATGTGGCTGATAAGAGTTTTTTTATAAAAGCCGAACACATCACCTAACAGCGTTTATGTGGCGACGGCTTACTTGGCTCCGTACATCCGCAAGCCTTCGCCCATATTTCGCAACCCGTCTAATCTGATAAAATGAATGGTGTTGCGAAACATCACATACACGCAAACGTTACCGCTAATGCCAAGAAAATGACCGTTTTAGAGAAAAGACATAAAATATTTGGAAAATGTTGTCTGGTTAGTTAACTTTGCAATATGGAATTTGTACGTCAAATAATAGCATATAAAAATTATTTTCTTGATTTTTACACCAAACAACCTGACAATGTCCAGACAAAAATTGAGTGGACATTGAATTTAATCAGAGTGACAAGACAAGTTCCTGTGAAATATTTTAAGCATTTGGAAGGAACAAAAGGTCTTTATGAAATTAGAGTTGAATTTAGAGGTAGTATTTACAGAATATTGTCATTTCTCGACAAAGGAAATTTAGTTGTTCTTGGAAATGCCTTTCAAAAGAAAACTCAAAAGATACCGAAAAAAGAGATTGAAAAAGCAATTAAAATAATGGAGGAATACAGCAATGAAAAAGAAAGAAAATAAAACTATCACGACATTTGATGAACTCCTTGACAATAAATACGGAAAACGAGGAGCAGAAAAACGTGAAAAATGGGAACAGGAATTTGAGGCATTTCGCCTCGGAGCATTGCTTGAGGAGGCAAGAATAAAACTTGGAATTACCCAAGAAGAACTTGCTAAAAAATGCGGGACAAATAAATCATATATTTCACGTATTGAGAACAACGCAAGTGATATTAGGTTATCGACCTTAATGAGAATAATTCAACAAGGACTTGGCGGACACTTAAAATTGACACTTCAACTCTGAATAAAATGAAGCACATAGCGGTAACAAAGGCTCATAAGCAATGCGGGGTGAAGTCGTATAATGAAAAATATTAGCACTCTGGTTGTGACGCATATTACGAATAAGGGATTAAAGAAAATCAAAAGTCCCATTGATAACCTGGAGTTATAAGTGATAAACACACATCCCGTAATATTTAAGTATTCGAATAAAGGTAGACATATACTCCCAAATCAGCAGTATATATCTACCACAATGCAAAATCTAAAGGAAATATATGTCTACTCTTAGATATATACTATCGTTATGGCCAAGGCAAAATGAATGAACTAATAATAATAAAACAGGAATAAATAATTATGGAACAAATTTTAGAGTCCACCTTTTGGACAGAACTTTTCAAAAACGGCCAAAACTGGCTAATTTCCGAACTACCGGGATTATTAATTGTGTCAATAATAGTTTTTATTGCATTCAAAATAGTTCGTTTTTCTTTTAAAAAGTTAAAAAGAACTCTTATAAATCGTGCTGATAAAAATACTAAGGTAGATACAAATGAAGCAGTAAAAAGAATTAATACCCTTACAAGTATTATTCATGGTTTAATAAAAATTATTCTCTGGTCAATATTTATAATGATGATACTGCAAAAGCTTGGTGTTAACATTGCCCCTATATTGGCAAGTGCCGGTATCATTGGATTGGCTGTTGGTTTTGGCGCACAGGAACTAGTAAGGGATTTTATTTCCGGATTTTTTATTATCCTTGAAAATCAGATTCGTACTGATGATGTAGCCATAATAAACGGGACAGGCGGATTGGTTGAAAAAATAGAACTAAGAACTACCACCCTTCGTGACTTTTCAGGTGTGGTTCATATTTTTCAAAATGGTAAAATCAGTAATATATCAAATATGACAAAAGACTGGTCTGCAATGGTATTTGATATTGGTGTTGCCTATAAGGAAAATCCACAAATGGTAATGGATTTAATGAAACAAGTAGGAGACGAACTTCAAAATGATCCAGAATTTAAAGATAATATAATAGCACCAATTGAGATATTTGGCTTAGACAAGTTTGCGGATAGTGCAATTATTATTAAAGCCCGTTTAAAAACTAAACCAATTCAACAATGGGCAGTAGGTCGAGAATACAGAAAACGCCTAAAATATGCTTTCGACCAGCATAATATCGAAATACCATTCCCACATACAACTGTTTATTGGGGTGATAAAATAAATCCTTTAAAGTTAGACGTCAATAATCAAATATTAGATAAATTAAAATAATAACCATACCTTTTCATAATTGATTTAAAGGTGCTTTAAAATGAATAATGCCCAGCCCATAACACGCAATATAGCAAAAAGCGGTGAAGTGCATATTTGGAGCGTTTTACACCCGTTTCAGCATTGTCACGGTTTGATGCGAAATCACTCGCAATCCGCTTCAAGCCATATTGCAAAACGTTGTGTGCCATAAAAATGAGCATTTCGATAAGGATGAAGTAAATAAAATGCTGAAGACCAGAGATTTTGGATGTATTGAACTATAAGTGAGGAAAATGCAACAGATTGCAAGCGATACGTTATCCAATGCCAATTTAAACTTGATTATATCGCCCAAAATATATAACGTTTTCTATGAAAATTCTTCGCTCCCGGGTTGTGACACATATGAAGAATAAGGAATTAGGGAAAATCAGAAGTCCAACTGACAACCTGGAGTTATAAGTGATAAACACACACCCCGTAATATTTAAGTATTCGAATAAAGGTAGACATATACAGCGAAAATGGAAGAATATGTCTACCTCAAACTCAAGCTAAAGGTAGATATATGACTACCAGTAGACATACACTAACGTTGTGCAGCATACAAAAATGAGATATATTTAAAACATGAAGCACATAAAGACTTTTAGATGAAAAAATCGATTCTTTTAATTTCAATTCTTTCATTATTAGTTGGCGGTTGCAGATTCGAAATTTCCGGTCAATACACTTATCGACTGCCTGAGAATATTAATGATGGATTTGATGTAGGCTCTTTAGAGGAAGTGAATATTGATTCTGCCTTGATTGTGAAAGCTGCGAATAAAATATACGGAGGTCGGTATAAAGAAGTGCATTCCATGCTTATTTACAGGGATGATATGCTTGTATTTGAAGAATATTTTAAGGGTCATAAATATAAATGGGATGCTGCTTCCCATCATGGTGAATTGGTGACCTGGGACAGGACTATGCCACATCATATAATGTCCGCGGCCAAAAGTATTACTTCAGCCTGCATCGGAATTGCTGAAGAAAAAGGTATTATAGAAAATGTTCATCAATCCATATTCGATTATTTACCTGAATATCAACACTTATGTACAGATGGAAAAGATAAAATTACTATCGAGCATTTACTCACCATGACCTCCGGATTGAAGTGGAATGAGTGGAGAGCCCCACTTAGCAGTTCAGATAATGACCTCATCGGCTTATGGTTCCATTGCGTAGATCCTATCAATTGTATTTTAGAACGTCCGCTTAGAGATGAACCAGGGACAGTCTTTACTTATTCAGGCGGTAATATGATTGTTTTGGGTGAAATCATTAAGAATGCTACCAAAATGACCATTGATAAGTTTTCTGAAAAATATTTGTTTAAGCCCTTAGGAATTGATTCTTCTAACTGGGCAGAGCGGTTTGAAAACGGTGTGATTTATGCAGGTGGCGGATTAACAATCACACCGAGAGATATGGTAAAAATCGGAGTGACATTTCTAAATAAGGGATGGTGGAAAGGGAAACAAATTATTTCTGAACAATGGGTCGAAAAAAGTGCTAATGTTTTTCCAGGAAATCATAGAATTAATATCCCGGGTGAACCATCGGGAAAAATGGGTTATTCTTATTCATGGTGGACAAAAACATTTTCTCATTCCGTCGGAGACATCCACATGTTTTCTGCCGGAGGCTGGGGCGGACAACACATTATGGTCTTCCCTGAGATAAATACGGTTGTGGTTTTCACAGGCGGCAATTACCTCACTTATAGACCTCCGTTTAAGATTATTAAGAAATATGTTTTACCTGCCATATACTAACATACGCTGCACAACAAAAAATAAACGCCATTAAAACAGCCGTTTATTCAAACTGTTATCTGACATTGCAGCACTAATACTTTTATAAAGGTAAAATTTAATGTCAAAAGAAAAGATGTTTGTTAATAGTAAATGTTTTAAAACTCACCTAAAAGATATTAAAGAGAAAGCTGGTGCTAGATACACTCCAAAGTTAAATGTTAATCTTCCAATTTCTGAAATATTCGACGGAATTAGCAGAACTGAAAATTTCTACGCAATAATTAGAGGAAAATACGGTGAGTTGTTCCGTGAGTTTAGGTATGTAACTTCCAAATATAAAAATAATGAATTACAAAAGAAATATGACCAAATCAAAAAAGATATTAAGTCACTATTTAAAGTTCTTGAGATCATAAAAGAATATAACACTAGCCATATTCCATGGGATAAAATTCAAGAACAAACGAAAATATTGGAAGATAAATTATGGATATTTACTGATCAATTAGGAAAAGAGAAAGAACAAGTAAAAGATATAAAAACAATTCCCCCAAAAGATGGTAGTTATCAGCCAGCGCCTTCTGAAAAATTTAACTCCGATATTCGTCACATTTATAAAACGCAAGAAATAGTTAGCTATTTTGAAAAACTATCATCAAGCTCGAAGGCGCAACTTTCAAATCGCCCCTTTTTATTTCTAACTGGTTCGGCAGGAACAGGAAAAACACACCTGCTGTGTGATGTTGTAGAACAAAGAATAAAAAATGAAAAAGATGTTCTACTTACTTTATTAGTGTTCGGAGAATTTTTTTCAGCCGAAAAAGATTTTTGGTCTCAAGTTTTGGTGCAGTTAGGAATTGAAAACACAATAAAAACTAAAGAAGATTTTCTGAAAAAATTAGATAAACTTGGGAAGGAGGCGAAATGCCGCTCCCTTTTTATTATAGATGCTCTCAATGAAAACATTATTCGTGCCCCTAACTTCTGGAAAAACAATCTCAACAATATCATTCAAGAAATAAAAAAACATACAAACATAGCTTTGATTGTAAGTGTTCGTTCAGGATTTGAAAACGAGGTATTAACAGAAAAACAAAAAACACTTTTTATTCACGAAGAACATCAGGGTTTTCGTTTTAGAGAATGGGAAGCGGTAAATAAATTCTTTAAAGCATTTTCCCTACCTCTCCCAGAAATCCCTCTTTTAATGCCAGAGTTTCAAAATCCATTATTTTTATTGTTGTTCTGTAAAGCTTTTAAAAAGAGAGAAAAGAAGAAGAAACAAATTTTCAGAGGGCACGAAGGAGCCACATATATTTTTGAGTCTTTTATTCTTAATGCAACCGACATTATTGCAAAGGAATTTGAAATTAAAAAAGGCAGATTTAATAGTCCAGCATATCGTATATGGAGCGAAATCATCAAAGAAATAGCCAGTGAAATGGTTAATCAAAACGATGAGAGAATACCAGAAGAAAAATTAAATGGAATTATTAAAAAAGCATATCCGCAAGTTAATATTGGAAAATTTGCACAAGCGCTTGAAAGCAATATGCTCATCATGAAAGTTCCAAGATATACAAAAGGTGAAATAGATCGTGGTTGTGATGTCAGATTCCCATTTCAAAAATTTAGCGACCACTTAATTGGAAGATATATATTTAAAAAATATGAAGATGAGTTTGGAAAATCGAATAAGAACCTTGAAACTGCAAAGAAGTTTTTTTCAAAAAGAAGAAAACTCGGGAAATTTTTATCAAAATCCTGGAATAGAGGAATTATAGAAGCATTATCAATTCAATGCCCCGAACAATTGAAAGGCATTGAGTTTATTGATGTTGTGCCATACTTAATAAAAGATTCTTATCTTGCCCATGTTGCAGAAGAAGCATTTGTAGAGAGCCTTATCTGGAGGAATCCAAAAGCATTTTCAAAAGACGGAAAAAATACTCTTAAAATCATAAATCAAAATGTTATCAGAACAGAATCTGGACATAATCAACTATTAAATGCTTTTTTATCGGTTGCTCCAATTCCAAATCACCCTTTCAATGCCGAACGTTTATTCCAGCACCTCTCAAAATTTCCAATGCCGAAAAGGGATTCTTGGTGGTCAACTTTTTTGCATTATCAATATGGCGAGAAAGGAGCGGTTGATAGGCTTTTGCAATGGTCTTGGTCTGATCAAGAGAAAAAACACATAAACGATGAATCTACATTTTTGACTTCAATTGCTCTCTCTTGGTTTTTGACAACATCAAATAGATTTGTAAGAGATAAGGCAACAAAAGGACTTGTCTCTTTATTGCAAAACAGAATCTACTTACTCCCAAAACTTCTAGAAAAATTCAAAGATATAAACGACCCTTACGTCGCTGAAAGGCTTTATGCAGTTGCCTATGGTTGTGTTTTAAGAAATCAAGAAGACAAAGAAAATCTAAACGTTCTGGCCGAATGGATTTATGAAAATATCTTCAAAGACAATAAACCTCCTGTTCACATATTATTGCGTGATTATGCTCGTGGAGTTATTGAAGTCGCTTTAAGGAGAGGAATTAAACTCAAAATCAATAAAAACAATATTAACCCACCTTACAAAAGCAAGTGGCCTATAACAATCCCAAGCGAAAAGGAATTAAAGAAGAAATATTACCCAGAAGATTTTTTCAAAGATAAGACTAAAGAAAGAGGTTTTTTAGATATTTGGGCATCGGTTATGAGTTTCGGTGATTTTGCCAGATATGTTATCGGAACCAATAGTAATATGTGTGAATGGAGTGGAAGAAAATTAGAATTTCCAGAGCCAAACAGAAAGAAGCTTTTAGAAAAATTTAAAGGGCAACTGACATGTAAGCAAAAAGAATTACTGAAAAAAGCCACGAACCCATTTTTTGGAATCGATTTATCTGAGATGTTCAAACATATCAAAGTCTTTGAACCAAGCACTGAAAAGAAATTAAGTGAAGAAGAAATAAAGAAACAGGAATTGGAAGAAAAAAAGAAACAACTGAAAGCATTTACTGAATTTGAAAAATCTTTACCGAAAATTAAAAAGTCATATTTTGAAAAAGAGATTGAACCTTTTCTTGATGATCGTGGTGACATAAATGATTCATTAGAGAGTTTTGATCTAAAAATTACCCAAAGATGGATTTTTCATCGTGTTGTAAAATTAGGATACGATCCAAAGTTACATGGGGAATTTGATAATATGGTTAACCGTTATGACAATAGTGGAAGATCTGAACATAAAGCGGAAAGAATCGGGAAAAAATATCAATGGATTGCTTACCACGAGTTTATGGCGCTGGTTTCCGATCATTTTGAGTTTAAATGCGATAGATGGAGTTACTCAAACAAAGATTTCAAGGGGCCGTGGCACCCGCGTATCAGAGATATTGATCCTTCTTTTGTTTTGCAAAACGATGACCATATAAAAAAATCTGTTACATTTTCTCACTGGAAAACAAGTCATGGGAGTTATGATGCATGGGGAAAGAAAAAATCTGATGTAAATTGGATAAAAACAAGTGACGACCAACCAAATCCAAAAAATATAATTCATATTACTGATGATAATAAAAAAGAATGGCTAGTGTTAGATGGGATGTTTGTATGGCAACAAAAAACTCCTCCAGAAATTAAAAAATATGATATTCCAACTAGAGATATTTTTTACAAAATTAAAAGTTTCATTGTAAAAAAAGAAGATCACAAAAAAATGTTAAACTGGGTAAGAAAGAAAGGATTTGGAAATTGGTTGCCAGAATCAAGTAATTTTTATGAAACTTTTTTGGGTGAGTATCCAAACTCTGACGGGTTTGAAGATTTAAGAGGTGATTATAATATTTGGACAACATCAGAAAGAGGAAGTAAAGATCCACAAATTCCAGTCGTTGTTACTGACGACTCCTATTTGAATGAATTTACTCTGGATTGTTCTCATAACGGAAGCGTGTCTGTTGAACTCCCTTGTAAATGGCTTGTATCTGAAATGGAATTACGTCACAAATATCTTGATGGAAGATTTTATGATAAAAAGAAAAATCTCATAACTATTGCGACAAGTGTTTTTGAAGAAAATTTTCCATCAGCACTACTAACTGATAAACAAGCACTGACTAGCTTCTTGGATAAAAATGAATATGCTATCTTCTGGACTTTACTGGGAGAGAAGCAATTGATTGGAGGTAGTCTTTCCGGAGAGGATTTTGTTGGAATATTAGAAATAAGTGGTGGTTATATATTAAATAGGAAAGGCGATATTATTGGTGAAAGTTATAGTATATTCAAAAACTGAAAGCTTTGCAACGATCCGATAATACAGCTTATACGGCTCACTTTGTTCGCCGAAACTTCGTATATGCTGAAACCATTATATACAATCTTTGTATTTAATGAATCGGTTGTTCAAGCCCCTTCAGGATTGACCGGCGATGTTTATACAAAGTATTTTATTGCAGGGAGAAAATCCCGCAGGGGGTGAATGTAATAAAAATATCGTCATCATCGTTTTGAAAACTTTTATAATTCCTCCTTGCTATTCATATCTTTTTATTTATATTTAGTGTAAATAACCGGATACAAACAACAATAGGATTAACATGAGCTTTGGATGGGACATAATAAAAAGATTTTCGGAAACTGAAAATCCTTGTTTCTCTTATGATGAAGCAAAAGTTGAGTTTAGTGAAAAAAATCCGACCTATCTCGCTCAAGTGCTCTCTAAAATGGTTAATGAGGGTAAACTTATAAAGCTACAACGAGGCTTATACTATATAGTACCGTTAGAACAAGACGGAAAAAAATTTATCCCTAATTGGCATCTCGTAGCCAAATACCTCATGAAAGGGAAAAACTACTATATTGGATATTATTCTGCAATGCAGATTCATAACCTCATTACACAGCCCAGTTTGACAGAGATTATCGTTACCGACTCTCAGGTAAAGCCAAGTAAAATAGAAATCCAGGGTGTGCGGTTTCAATTTGTTTATCACAATAAACGCAGGTTCTTTGGATGTGAAAAGACCTGGATAGATGACTATAACAAAGTTAATTGCAGCAGCCTTGAAAAAACACTGGTGGATTCATTTATCAATCCACATTATAGTGGAGGTATAGTAGAAATTGCCAAGGCTGTTTACGAAACAAGGAATAAAATAAGCAAAGACAGGTTGTTTAACTTTTTTGCAAGGGCTGGAAGTAAAGTCGCGGCAAGAAGGTATGTTTTTATCTGTGATTTATTAGAAATTAGCGATTCACATCATACAGGATTGTTAGCAAATAATTTAACCGGAACCATACTCAGACTTGACACGTCTCTTCCGGATAAAGGGAAAATTAATACCCGATATGAACTTAGAATCAACCATGATATACAAACTATAAAGGAATCCATTTACTCGTGATAAAACCAGGAGAAATAGATAAAATTGCAATCAAAGAAGGTGTCAGGGCAACACAGATTCAAAAAGATTACGCCATCTCCTGGATTCTGTGGGGAATATCTCAAAATGAGTTTCTGAAAGAAAACTTGGTTTTTAAAGGCGGTACTTGTTTAAAGAAATTTTATTTTAATAATTACCGGTTTTCGGAGGATATGGATTTCACTTTGGCTAATGATGGTGTTGATAATGATAAAGTCATGAAAAACTTTGACTCTTTGCTCAAAGAAGTATTTAATGCCTCAAGAATAAAACTGGAGATTGAAGGTAATTCATTTGAAACTCACGAAAGTTCTGGAAGTATAAAGTTCAAAATTGAATTTAAAGGTCCTTATGGTTCTGATGCCATTAAGGCAGATATTACAAGAGGTGAAATAATTCTATTTGATGTTAAGGAAAGAACTATTTTCAATATCTACTCGGATTTAGAACAGGAAAATGAGATAAGCATCAATACCTACTCTCTGAAAGAAGTGCTCATCGAAAAAATAACTGCCTTAATGGGAAGAACAATCTCAAGAGACCTTTACGACTTCAATTATCTCACAGAAGATGAAGGGATGGAACTGGCGGATGTATATATCGAATTCATGATCAAAGCTGAAAATAAAGGTCATAATCCTAAAGAATTTATAGATAAAGTAAAACCAAAAGAAGCCATCTTTAAAAGAGATTGGGAAGAGAGCCTGATCAAGCAAATGAAAAAAGGGAGCCTGCCGGATTTTAATGAAGTATGGAGAAAAGCAAATAGAAAATTTAGAAAGTTGATAGAGCTATTAGAAAATTAAGAACGCCCTACAACAACGATGTGAAGGATATACAGATACGCGCTCGGAACATTCAGAACACTGCTATTAACAAGAGACGCATAACATACGGGAAATCGATACTCATGTCGCTGAATAAACGCATAATCCCGGGATTTGTAGCGCTGCTTTTCTTTATTTCAGCATTACAGGCGGCGTCCCTCGATACGGTCGTCATTAAAAGCAAGGCTATGCAAAAAAAACCCAAAGCGGTTATCGTGCTTCCCGACGCCTACCAAAATTCAAAATCCGGGTTCCCCGTTCTATATCTGCTCCACGGCTGGAGCGGCGCCTATGACAACTGGTCAAAAAAAATGGATCTGGGACCGCTGTCCGACCGTTACTCGATCATCATCGTGTGTCCTGACGGCGGATATGCCGGCTGGTATCTTGACAGTCCGTTGAAAAAGGACTCACAATACGAGACTTACATTTCCGGGGAAGTGCTGCGCTATATCGACAAACATTACCGCACAATCGAAGATACGGATGGGCGTTTCATTTGCGGCATAAGCATGGGCGGACACGGCGCTATAAGTTTATTGGCAAAGCATCCCGATCTCTATGCCGCAGCCGGCAGCATGAGCGGCGTGATGGCATTAACTTCTTCGAGCAAGCATTTTGGAATCGGGCAACTTATAGGCGATTATGAAACTCATCGGGACAAATGGGAACAGTACTCATGCCTGAACATGATTGAAAATTTGGCTGGTCTTGATAAGGGAATTGTTATCGATTGCGGAATCGCTGATTTCACTATTGACATTAACCGACAGATGCACCGGAAATTAATGGAACTTGGAATTCCCCATGACTATTACGAACGACCCGGCGAACACAGCTGGGACTACTGGACCAATGCACTGGAATATCATATAATGTATTTTATAAAATTCAGAGATCGTTATCTGAATTCTGAAAATCGCCCTTAATCCACGAGAAGAACATCGGCGGTCATCTCCTTCGGGATTTCCACCCCAAGGAGATTCAGAACAGTCAGCGCGATATCGGATAATTTTCCTCGTTCAATCAGTCTCTTTCCCGGCGAGTCATTAGCGACATAGATCAACTCCACCGGAAATGTCGTATGGCTGGTCTTTACCATACCTGTTTCATAATCAACCATCTGTTCGGAATTACCATGGTCGGCGGTTATGAAAATATGAGCGTCAAGTTCCAATAAGTGTTTCACAACTTTGCCGACGTTTTCATCCACGATTTCAATCGCCTGGCGGGCTGCGTCAAAATTACCGGTATGTCCAACCATGTCGCCATTGGCAAAATTTATCACGATAAATTGGTAGGGATTATCTTTCAGGCGTTTTAAAACCTCTTTGGTGACATTGTACGCGTCCATTTCCGGATGACTGGCAAAGGTCGCCGGATCGAAGCGGCTGGGAATCTCAACCTGGTCCTCACCGGGAAATGGTGTGGTTAGTTTACCATTGAAAAAACTGGTGACGTGGCGGAATTTCTGGGTTTCAGCAATCCGCAACTGCCTCAACCCCGCTTTAGAAATAACATCGCCTAAAAGATTATTCATCCCGCCGCCGGAGCTCATCGCACCTAGCATGAAATCGGAAAACTCATCATAATATTGAGTAAATCCGACATACACCACATTGGGCTTTCGTTTCAGACTGCCCGGATAATCCGGATCCACAAATGCCATGGTCAGCTGAATGGCGCGATCCTGGCGATAATTGGTATGCAAGATAGAATCGCCGTCTTTTACGCCATCATACCCGCCGATTGCATAGGGGAAAATATATTCATCAAACATATCGACACCGTCGGGGGTTTTGTCTTTTGCATAGGATTCTTTCACGGCGTCTTCGGCGCTAGCCGCCTTCCGCCCTTCTGCATTCACAATACAGTTATAAGCAATATCCGTTATTTTCCAGTTGCGTGACCGGTCCATTCCGTAATAGCGCCCCATCACCGTGCCGATCCGGCAATTGCCAATCTCCCGCATTATGGCATTCAGTTTGGCAATATACTCCAGCGTGCTGCGGGGCGGCGTGTCCCTGCCATCTAAAAACGGGTGAATGATGATCTCGCCTCCGGGAAATTCATTGCGGGCGCGTCGCATAATTTTGAACAAGTGTTCCTGGTGAGCATGTACCCCTTCGTCCTGCAGCAATCCGAACAGATGCAGGCAGGAGCTGTTCGATTTCCAATTGTTAATCAGTTGTTTCCATTTCGGCGATTCGAATAACGTGCCGTTAGAAAGACCTTCGTCAATCCGTTTCAGTTCCTGGATAACAATCCTGCCGGCGCCCATATTCAGGTGTCCGACTTCGCTGGAGCCCTGATATCCGACCGGCAAGCCAACGGCTTCTCCCGAACAATTGAGCAGTGTCCAGGGATATTTTTCTTTATATGAATCTATATTGGGTGTTTTAGCTGCCAATACGGCATTTCCTTCGGGATTCTCATTATAACCCCATCCATCTCTGATAATCACGGCAACCGGTCGCATATTCAATCCTCTCTACAACACTTATTATTTACTATCTTCAAAATGATGCTTTCACAACCGGGTAAATATAACACCTCTTAAGCAAAAATGGTATGTGTCGGATTAGAAAAAGCCTTTTGCTTAACTGATGTTGTTTATAACTTACAGGGCTAACATGGTGAAGTTTTGAGTAGTGATTATCTGATTGTCAAAGGTGCCCGGGAGCACAATTTAAAAAACATAGACGTTAAAATTCCCCGTGAAAAACTGGTGGTTATCACCGGTCTTTCCGGTTCGGGAAAATCATCGCTGGCATTCGATACGATTTATGCCGAGGGACAGCGGCGCTATGTGGAATCCCTGTCGGCATACGCCCGCCAGTTCTTAGGATTAATGGAAAAACCCGACGTGGATTTTATCGAAGGTCTTTCACCTGCAATCTCAATAGAACAGAAAGCAAGTTCCCGGAATCCTCGCAGTACCGTGGGAACTGTCACAGAAATCTATGATTATCTCCGATTGTTGTATGCGCGAGTCGGTATTCCTTATTGTTATGAATGCGGCAAACGAATCCGGAAACAGACGCCTCAGCAAATCGTCGATGCTATCCTGACATTTCCCGAGGACACGCGAATCATGATTATGGCACCGCTGGTTCGGGGACGCAAAGGCGAATACCGGGAAATTTTCAAAGAGGTGCGCCGGGAAGGATTTATTCGGGTCAGGGTTGATGGAAAAATCTACGAGATCGATCAAAGGATTAAACTGGATAAGAATAAAAAACATGATATCGAAGTTGTTGTTGATCGTCTCATTATTCAATCTACCATAAAAGAGCGGTTAACAGAATCCGTTGAACTGGCTCTTAAAATCGGCTCCGGTTTGATTATCGTATGGGTCAATAACGAAGCTGAACACATTTATAGTGAAAACCTTGCCTGTCCCGACTGTGTGATCAGTTATGAAGAATTATCGCCCCGGATGTTCTCATTTAACAGTCCCTACGGAGCCTGCCCGACTTGTGACGGACTGGGCACCCGGATAGAAATTGACCCCGATCTTGTTGTGCCCAATGATTCGAAAAGTTTATCCGAGGGAGCGATTGTGCCCCTGGGAGAACAACCCCGGGGCAACTGGTATTCTGCAATTCTGAAAGGTCTCGCAAGACGTTATGATTTTGATTTTATCACATCTTTCAAAAAGCTTTCCGAAGAAGCCCGACAAGCGTTATTGTACGGGACATCAGGATCCGTTGTGTCGATCAATTATAGGTCGGAACGACTGAGCGGGATGTATAACGCGCCGTTTGAAGGTGTTATTCCCAACCTGAGCCGGCGTTATAAGCAGACAAATTCCGCCGGAATCCGGACCTGGATAAACCAGTTCATGAGCGTCAAGAAATGCAATAACTGCCACGGGGCAAGATTGAAAAAAGAGAGCCTCTCTATTAAAGTCGGCGACCTTTCTATCAGTGAACTAACATCTCTCTCGGTAACCAAACTGAAGGAATTTTTCTCCAAACTCAAACTGAACAATACCGAAAAACAGATCGCCCATCAAATTTTCAAAGAAATCAGGGAACGCCTTGATTTTCTGGTTAATGTCGGTGTGGAATATCTGACACTCGACCGGTCCGCTCAAACACTTTCGGGTGGCGAAGCCCAACGAATCAAACTGGCAACCCAGATTGGTTCTCAACTGGTTGGAGTTCTATACATTCTCGATGAGCCCAGTATCGGGCTTCACCAGCGTGATAATAAACGCTTAATCAAAACCTTGTCGTATCTGAGAGACATCGGAAACACTGTAATCATTGTAGAGCACGACCGGGAAACCATTGAACATGGTGATCATATCCTTGATCTTGGACCTGGCGCCGGCGAAAGTGGCGGTTATGTTGTGGCGGAAGGCACTCCGGATGAAATACGCCGGAATAAAAATTCACTGACCGGACAATATTTATCAGGCAAAAAACAGATTCCTTATAGTCCAATCCGGCGAAAAGGAAATGGCAAACAAATCTGCATTTGCGGCGCACAAGGTAACAACCTGAAGAATATAAACGCCTATTTTCCGCTGGGAAAGTTTATCTGTATTACCGGCGTTTCCGGTTCCGGTAAAAGTACTTTGATAAATGAAACACTGTATCCAATTCTACATCGTCATTTTTATGCCGCTACTAAAACGCCGTTGAAATATGAACAATATTACGGTATTGAAAATATCGACAAAGTTATCGACATCAATCAAAATCCCATTGGGCGCACACCCCGTTCCAATCCGGCGACATATACAGGGACGTTTGGAATCATCCGCGACCTGTTCAGTTCGCTAAAAGAATCAAAAATCCGCGGGTATCGACCAGGGCGGTTTTCGTTTAATGTCAAAGGCGGACGCTGCGAAGCCTGTAACGGCGACGGAATTAGAAAAATCGAAATGTATTTTCTGCCCGACGTCTATGTTACTTGCGAAGTATGTAAGGGCAAGCGTTACAACCGAGAAACACTGGAAATAAAATACCGCGGAAAAAGTATTGCGGATGTTTTGGATATGTCGGTTGCCGAAGCTTTCGAATTCTTCGAAAAAATCCCCCGTATATGGAAAAAATTAAAAACACTTAAAGACGTCGGACTCGGCTATATTAAACTCGGTCAGCAAGCCACCACACTTTCCGGCGGAGAAGCACAACGGATAAAGCTGGCAACCGAACTCAGTAAAGTAGGAACAGGGAAAACACTATATATTCTGGATGAACCGACGACCGGTCTGCATTTCGAAGATATCAAAATATTGCTCGATGTGTTAAATCGTTTAGTTGACCAGGGAAATACCATCATCGTTATTGAGCATAATCTGGACGTGATCAAAACAGCCGATTATATCATTGATCTCGGTCCGGAAGGCGGCGATGATGGCGGCGCCATTGTAGCCGCCGGATCGCCGGAAGACATTGCCGGCAACCCGGATTCCTTCACCGGTCACTTTCTGAAGAAAGCGCTCATTCAACAATGAGTTTACTTACCCCAAGAGAATCTCTGATGAAAAAAAACTAAAATTTATGTCACACTGAGTAATCCCGATTTATCGGGATGCGATCGAAGTGTGTTTAGAAGTAAACTCAACAATAAAATTAAAAAATTTGTTCTACATGTTTGTAGCAATTACACCCCAACATTTGTGGTAAAACCACCACAAACACGCTTGGCAATATATCTATATATCATTTATATATATGTGGTTATGTTTTTGGAACGAGTATTGTATTGTTATTAAGTGATTTTTGAAAAACCTATTTTTTTTTGCACCCCTTCCCAATTCTGCACAGAACACCCTTCCCCAAACGCGCCGGAAAGGAATTCCGCCCGGAACTCCTTTCCGGCATTTTTATTTATACTTAACACTACAACGTCGGTTAATAAGTTTTATACCAAATATGGAGTCATTAGAAATTCCTATATACAATATACCGGCCGCTAAATTTGTAAGTTATGTAGTAGGGTTAATGTTAACTGCGATGGTTAAAAATTTTCCAAACCCAGGATAAAACTCAACAACAGAGCGCTATCAAGAAAGATATTGACTATAAAAACCTCCCTTTAGGCATTATAATCGCCAATTATATGACGCTTTGAAAAATAGTCCGCGTTTCATTTCAGTGAACGTATTAGCATGAATATAGTCCGCTCCATCATACTCCAGATTCTCAGATATTGATCCATATCCGAGATAAACCACTGTTCCGGGAATATATGTGAATCCCAATAAAAATTCATTGGTTAGACTCTTCCTGTCATCAATTTTCCCATCTTCCGGATATTTGGCGGCATAATCGGGATACTTTACGTAGGTGTAATCCAGAATACCTCTTACAAAAAAGTACTTATTCAGCTGGTATGTTGTCTTGATCCGGAGGATATTATAATCATAGAGGTCCAATTCATCGTCACGACTTGTAAAGATTTCTCTTACACCTATGACTTCCGAGCTGAAATTTTCAGTTGGCTGGAAATTGATGAAAGCAGTTTGATAGGCAATATCTCCCTGGAATGGGTTATCAGGATCATCATACCAGGGGCTTCCTTTTGTACCAATTTCCAGATCAAAAAAGAGTGATTTAAAGATTTGACTTGTCAGCTCCATCTCTATCCCACTCCTATCAAAAAGCTCACCCTCAAACACTTCAGACCCTTTTGCGTAATAAAGTTCTATATATGTAGAGCGTGGCATCAAGAATTGTAGATAGAAATTGTGTCGCCCATCATTCATATCGTAGTACTTGTCCCTTTGAACATTTCCCCAATATCCAGCATCAATTTTCTGAAAGATTTTAGATTTGAAATAAAAAGACCGTTGTCCAGACAGAGTCAAGCTAGTTGTGCCGTCTCTCGGAATATAACCGGTATCAAGCCGGAAGTTCTTGCTGATGTCATGGATTCCCACACATGTGTAATATTTACGGTCTCCATAACTCCAGGACAAATCTGCATTATGAGCGTTGGCAACCCTTCCGTTTTCAGGATTTTTACTCATACCGTAGAGGGTGTTGCCATTAATCTTCATGGTTCCGGATAGACGCCAGAGACCATCTATGCCCACTACCCGGTTGAATCCACCCCCATGTTCACGGGTTGTGATAATGCCTCCGATGTAGCTTTCATCATGCAAAAGCCGCTTGTAGCGCAGAATACCAAAATCGGCGGGTTTCTTTGTATCCTCTTCATAGATGAGGGATTCGTCTCTGGCAATTATGGCTGCCAGTGCATTATTGCTCCCAAGTTTACCGGATAGTTTTAAACCAAAGCTGGGATCGGCAATCATGCGTGTGTGTACAACATGTGAAATACTGCTGCCATTTTGTATACCGGCGATATCGAAATTCTTGATGCCCTCTAAAAAAAACGGACGCTTTTCTTGATAAAAATTTGGATAACGCAGGTTTACGTCAACTTGACTTGCATCCGACTCGATCTGGCTGAAATCGGGGTTCACTGTCAGGTCGAGAGTAAGGGTTGGAGTAATGCCCAGCTTAGCTGTTATTCCAATGTCGGACCCAGACTCATCTTTCAATTTTTGGAGAGCACCGCCCTGCGCCTCTCTATTAGACGTTTGGGTAAATGAAGGTAGTATTTCGTAGTTCCGGTGATATTTAAGCCCCTGAAAGATTATCTTTCCGGTCTGTGACAGGAGTGATCCTTTATCCGGGAAGACTTCCGGGAAAATAACCATTTCCGAATACCTGCTAAGCTGTCGTACGAAGAAAAGTCCCATTATTACTTCCCGTCCATCGTCAAACCTAATGCTTTGAAGAGGTATTCTCATTTCCACATTGAAGCCGTTATTGTTGATTGAACCAGCCGCATCCCAAATGAAATCCTCGGAAGGGTCGCCGTCACCATCGCTGTTTACCATGAGATCGCCCTGGGAACCACAGGCATTAGCCGCAAATGCATAAGCGCTCTGTTGATCATTCAAGGCGTCCAAGCCAACTCCTACCCAATCGTCTTGAAATATGTTGTCCCATTTTGTTACAGACGCCTTTATCTTTCCAGGTTCAGAATCATGTGCTTCAATAGCAAAGTAAAGGTATTCATCATCGTAGGCTACGCGAGTGATGGTCAACTCGCTGGGAACTTTGTTGAAATCAGGCTGGAATGTCTTGAAATCACTATAGGTCGGAGTCTTACTCCAAACAACGTCATCTAAGAAACCATCAATGATTGGGGGAACGTCAGTCCTTACTGCCTGAATTTCCATTCCCCCGGAAACGTAATCTGTTAATAATAAACTAACTATTAGTAACGCAACTTTTTTCATAGAAACCACTTTGTCTTTAGGTCGGTTTTTAATTGCTTGTTGTATTGAATATTCATTTTAATGATAGACAGTATCGAGATAGGTTTGGTTGTCAGTTAGTATTTCGCATATTCTATTGTTCTTTTTTATTACCGAGAAGTCTGAGCTTAACTAATCCAAATTATTCACCGGTCACTTTCTGAAAAAAGCGCTTATCCAACAATAGAATAAAAATTTGTTCTACATGTTTGTGGCAATTACACCCCAATATTTGTGGTAAAACCACCACAAACCCGCCTAACAATATATCTATATGTCATTTAATTATATGTGTTTATGTTTTTGGAACGAGTATTGTATAGTTACAAATAAATGATTTTTGAAAAACCTGTATTTGCACACCTTCCCAACTCTGCACAGAACTCTACCCAACCCCAAATCGCTGGAGAGGAATTCCGCCCGGAAATCCTTTCCAGCATTTTTTTTTAAAAAACAAAGCCGTATATTTCAGAAGTTTTAAAATATCCACATTAGAGGAGAAAGACAGTGATGCTACGGGAAAAAATAAAACAGGCGACCCAAATTCTCGGTGAAAAAAATGTCGATATGTGGCTAACGTTTGTGCGTGAAACCGAAGCCGTTTATGATCCTTGCCTGGATCTGATATTGGGTACAAATTGCACCTGGCAATCTGCATTTATAATAACACGATGTGGAAAAACAATTGCTATCGTGGGCAGTCTCGATCATGAGCGCATTCACATAACGGAATTATATCAGGATATCCGAAAATATATCGGTAGTTTCAAAGAAGAATTTGTTTCGGTACTGAACGAGCATAATCCACGCAACATTGCAATTAATATATCGAAAAGCGATTATATATCTGACGGACTAACACATGGAATGTATCAATTATTGAAAGAATATACCGCAAATACCGCATATCATGATCGATTCATTTCATCTCAGGAAATTGTCAGCGCTCTCAGGGGCAGAAAAACCGCTTCCGAAATATCCCGGATAAAAGACGCGATCCACCTTACCGAAAATATTTATGCTCAGGTATCAGCATTTATGCAGCCCGGCAAATCCGAGCGCGATGTCGCAAAATATATCCTGGGGCTGGTAAAACAAAATATGGTCATAACCGCCTGGGAGGAAAATTCCTGTCCGGCGGTATTCACAGGACCTGATACCGCCGGTGCCCACGCCGATCCGACTGATCGTAAGATAAAAAAGGGACATGTTCTAAATATAGATTTTGGCGTTAAAAAAGATGAATATTGCTCGGATATTCAGCGCACCTGGTATTTCTTGAAAGACGGAGAAACTCAGGCTCCGGCAGAAGTCCAAAAAGGATTTAACACAATAATCGAAGCTGTTCAAATGGCAAAAGACGTTATTAAACCCGGTAAATTAGGCTGGGAAATAGATGCTGTAGCGCGGGATCACATTGTATCGAAAGGCTACCCGGAATATCCGCACGGCTTGGGTCACCAGGTTGGACGCTCCACACATGACGGCGCCGGATTGCTCGGACCTCGCTGGGAGCGATACAGAAATACACCCTATCTGCCAATAGAAGTTGATCAGGTTTTTACAATTGAACCGCGTCTGCCAATTGAAGGGTACGGAGTCGCTACCGTCGAGGAAATGATCGTCGTTACAAAAGACGGATGTGAGTGGCTGTCCCATCCACAAAAGGAAATATTTCTGTTATAGAACACCGGTTTCAATTGTGAGTTATATTACATTGAAGCATAATTTTATGCCGTAAATTAGAAAAAAGTTGAGGAGGTAATTATGTTAATGGCTAAAAATTTTATTGCAACATTTCTGATCGTGTGCATTGCTCCTGTGTTCGCAACAGAACCGGACCTCGTACTTCAAAAAGATATTACACCTGATTATATCGTCTATCTTACTCAAAAAGAGGCGACATATCTGTATCAAACAACTCTATCTCCAACGAGAGGTGATAACACTCTGACGATGCAAGCCCACATGGGACTGGCGATTCTGCAGGCTGCCTGGACCCATGTCAACGGAGATACGCTGGTCGCGGACGTTGAAGATTTGTTGAACGATGCAGGAGATAACGCGGAAAACATCGGAGTAAGAATCTTTGATGATATCCTGCCTATTTTAGAATCCGGCTCCCGGCAGGAATTTTTCGATAAGCTGATTGACTTTTTTGAATCCGAAACTTATCCCGACTTTCGGGATTCAGTAGGAAATTATCTGGATAATATTGCATACGATTTCGAAGAAATAGGAATGTCCTTCGAAAATTTCGCTGAAAAAACCGATTTGCTCGCAGAAATGCTCGGTGAAAATTGGGACGCCGTAGCGGACGGGACGGCAGAATTTGAATATTATGTGCAGCTGATGGGCACTGAATATGAAGATACGCTGTTTGTTTTCTCTCGTCATTTCTTTAATATGATCGATACGATTCAGACGATGGGCGAAATAATGGGTGACGCTTTTGACGAAGGATTCAGTTATCTGGATTCTATCCAAAATGTACCCGGCGGCGATATTCTACCCGGTATAAACAATGTGCGGATCGGTCTCAACGATCTTGATGAATTAATTGATACACTCCAGGTGTTTTTATCTGATCAGCCGTTTGCACCTTTTGAATTTGACCTCTCCGGAATGGATTCTTTGCAAACCATTATCGCAGAATTGGACACTCTGCTCGGCGGGAAAGAATATCCTATTGGTCCTGAAGCTGAAGGAAAGGTGATCAAACCGTTGGCTATCCTTGAAAACCTGACCTGGAATGATGGATTGTATGAAGTATACGAAGATTATTACCGCCAGGGTGAACCGGCGCTATTTACGTTCTGGGGAATATTCCCAAACGGAATCACCAGCGATATGCATGCGATGATCCATTCGGATGTCGTATTAAACAGTAATGACACTTACGAACAGTTCGACGCACGTATTCACGAACTCCAGAATGAATGGCTACAGGGTGAAATTTTACCCGATGAACATTTGGGTATTGCATTAACACAAATTTTCGATTTGCTGACCGACGAGGAGTTTTTCGGAGACATCGAACAAGCCTTCGACTTCATCTCCGAAGGGCGGATCGACAGTCTTACCTACCATTTTGACTGGAGCAGTTTTGATCTTCATGACAAGATCTCCGATATCCGTTTCCATATCGACCAGTATCTGAATTCCGATTCGCCGACAAATTTTGTAATTCTGGTGAAAGAAAACGAGGATGATTTGGGAAGCTACGAAATCGGAGTCAATTCTGAGTTTTCGATAGTTCATCTATCGGTTCCTCAAATTGCTATTGCAACCGAAATGATCAGTCTAGCCATTGACGGCATGTCACTAATAGCGGAAGGTCTCTCTAATATGTATGGAGAGCTCCGTGAGGTTTTCGTCCTTGACCTCGATCCGACAGTGTTGGATTTTTCCCAGGTCGAAAGTGATTCGGATTTTATCCTTATCCTCGAACAATCAAATCCGGATTTTCTGTCCCTCACGCCCTATGGCGTTCAAAGATTTCATGAAATCGGCGATATGATGGAGGATGCTTTTGAAGATCTCGGGATATTCTTCGAGAACATGATGAATTTAATGATCGCTATGAAGCCCTATGATGATGATTTCGATATGGATATCGAATCAATGGAATTTCTAATGGATACGATCGCTTATTCGGCCTGGGAAATATACGAAGACTTTGCATTTCCCGATTCCACTATTATCATTGGCGACGAAAGAGTCAATCTGTCTGCCTGGTTCGACAACCCGCCGCAAAGCTTCCTGATGATGTGGAAGAATTATGTATTCGGTATCGACAGCACCCTGGGCGGGATGTTTCCCGATCGTTACAAACAGACCGGCACCTACCGCTTACCTGTCTTACCCAAAGAATTCGCCTTATACCCGGTATATCCCAACCCCTTTAACCCGGTGGCTAAAATCGAATTCGATCTGCCTCGGGCGGCGAACGTCCAATTGACGATCATCAATCTAAACGGCGAAACAGTCCGGGAGTTAATTAATCAACACATGAAACCCGGAAAAATAATCGCTACCTGGAACGCTTACGAATTTCCATCGGGAATATACTTCAGCAAGTTGAATGTCAACGGAACTACTGTTACCCGGAAAATGACATTAATGAAATAGGGCGCCGTTTGACAGGCAAAACTATTAAACATTGGGGGAAGAGGACTATACTTTTCCCCCTTTTTCCTTTACTCTTTAATATACCTGCCGGCGCGCAATGGCAAAATTTCTTTCTGACTATCACAAACTTCCGCGATATTCGCACTTTTAACTTGAATGAAACCGTTTCCCTGTCCCCCAAACTGGAATCAGGCTGCCAATACGGAGACGTGTATCGAAAAAAAGTCTCTCAAAACACGGCGTTGTCTATATCGCAAAACACAGCGTATTTGTATTTGAGATATCCATACAAAATTAAAAATTATTCCCAGATACTTTTATTTCATACACGTCTGAATTCGATTTCCGGAAATAACAATAAAGACCAAACCGCCGTAAACGGCACAATTACCGGCAATGGTTTTGATCAATTGCTAATGTGGTCCGGCACCGGCGGCGCCGGTCTTATTGGGTTTCGCGGCAGATATGCTTCGTTTCAAAACAAATCTGAGATAAGTATCAATAGCTATCCGGTATCTTCCGATGACCTTCTAAACGAGTTCTTTCTCAATTGGCTGCAGCCCACATTCGGGGAAAACATCGGAGTTGACATTCCAACCCGGTTAATCGAAATCGGCGTCTGGGGTTCAACCCCAGTCCGTAATCATAATCGTCTCCGGTTGCTGGTAAATCATCTTCAATTCAATAGCATGTTTCAGTTCAACTACACCAACACAAGCAATAGTATTTCACTCAACGGTAAGCGCCGGCTGGATCTACCTGTCTCAATTAAGCAAAATCAAATCTCTTTAACCCTGCTCCGTCCCGATAAGTCTTTAAATCAATTTGATATTACTGTACTGGGAACAACTCTGCAATATTCGACCGACAATCATCCCCCAATCCTTACGGATTTTAAAAGCCTCGGAGAAGGCGCATTCCATCATCACGGGATTTCAGCTTCGCTGGATTACATCTCAGGGCGTCATCAATTTAATGGGGGACTGTCCGCTTCAACTTACTCAGGTGATTTTTCGATAAAAACGCCGGTTCTGGGTTTATATCTTCTGCCCATTTCGCATGAGGCAGAGGGAAATATTTTAAAAAGTTATTCGCTTTCTCAAAAGATCGGCTGGTCGGGTCATTACGAAATACGCGAAACCGCCATGAAATTCGCGCTGGATTATATCCATTCCCGGTATTACTTCCATATTAAGGGCGAGGCGCACCTTTTATTCGGACTGTTTTCGGCGCCTATCGATTATCCCGTTCAATTGGATGCAAATATTTTTGATATCAACGGGCACATCAGGCGCAGGTTTGAGCGATTTTCACTGGTATATTCATTTCGACAAATTATACCTTTGATTAAACGTTTGGACGACAGCCCAATTCGTTTTATAGAAGAAATTCCGGACAGGCGAATACGTCATCGCGGCGGACAAACTCATATAATAAATATTGAGTATCTTTTTAATTAATGCCGCCTAATTGCAAAATGATCATAAAACACATTGACAAGTGGAATAGTAATTTAGGAAAGTTAAGATGGAAAAAGCCTTGTTTCATGAAGATTCCGATCAACCTCCCCTCAATCCCCTCCTTGGTAAGCCTGCCCGCCCTATGGGAGCAGGCGGGGAGGGGAAAAAGGGGTGGTTATATTATCTCGACATAATATTAGATACAGTACTAAAATTTCGGGGTAACTTCAGTTAATGAAATAAACTGCAACTTAGATCAACTCCAGGAATTCACACCAAAAACGACTTAAATTATTAAATAAAAGATATGGCGATTCCGCAATTATTAATTAAATTCTGAACGGTTTTACGGACAAAACACGAACGATAAAAGGAAGAGGTAAGAGAAATGGCAACAAGCAAAGAATGCATTGCTCTTGAAGATCAATACGGCGCCCACAACTACAAACCACTGGATGTCGTTCTGACAAAAGGTTCGGGCATCTGGGTAGAAGACGTTGAAGGCAAAAAATACATGGATTTCCTGGCGGCATATTCGGCTGTCAACCAGGGACATTGTCACCCCCGGCTTGTAAAAGTCATTCAGGAACAGGCTGCTCGACTTGCTCTCACTTCCAGGGCTTTCAGAAACGACCAACTGCCCTTTTTGGCAAAAGAACTGTGCGAACTGACCGGCTACGAAATGATGTTGCCCATGAATTCCGGCGCCGAAGCAGTTGAGACGGCTATCAAAGCCGCCCGTAAATGGGGCTATAAAGTCAAAGGTGTGGAAAAAGATAAAGCCGAGATCATCGTTTGTGATGGAAATTTTCATGGTCGCACGACTACAATCATTTCTTTCTCCAGCGAAGACCAATATAAAGACGGGTTCGGACCTCTGACTCCCGGATTTGTTATAATTCCCTATGGCGACATCGACGCATTAAAAAAAGCCATTGATAAAAACACCGTAGCCTTTTTGGTGGAACCGATCCAGGGCGAAAGCGGCGTTGTGATTCCGCAGGAAGGATTTCTCAGAGAGGCTGCTGAATTATGCAAACAAAACAATGTGTTGTTGGTGGCTGATGAAATTCAGAGCGGGCTGGGCAGAACCGGTACTATGTTCGCCTTCGAACATGAAAATATCCGCCCCGACATGGTCATTATCGGCAAGGCTCTTTCCGGCGGAATGTACCCGGTTTCAGCCGTTATCTCATCGAGAGAAGTTCTCGGCGTTTTTAATCCCGGTGATCACGGTTCTACATATGGCGGAAATCCGATTGCCTGCGCCGTTGCCCGTGAGGCGCTGAAGATCATCATTGATGAAAAGCTCATTGAACGTTCCGTTGATTTAGGAAACTACTTCATAAATAAATTACGAGCTATTGCAAGTCCATATGTCGATTTTTACCGCGGCAAGGGTCTATGGATCGGTATAGTTCTGAAAAAAGACGCCGGTGGCGCCAGACGTTTCTGTGAGGCTCTTCAGGAGAGAGGTGTCCTTGCTAAAGAAACTCATGAAAATGTGATCCGCATTGCACCGCCGCTTGTCATTACCAGGACAGAAATTGACAAGGCGCTTATAGCAATTAAAGATGTATTAGGGGGGGTGTGATAGAATAAAGTTGTCATTCGTGGTGATTTATCATTATGTCCCGAAACTTCGGGATGAGTTTACAATATTAAAAATGTTGGGGTTATATTATCACACCCCCTAAACACAATAAATGTACATTGTAATAACAAATAATTAACGGAGGCATTCAATGAAATATGTATTTGAAGGATTAAAACCGGAAACTCTCTGGCGCTATTTTTATGAATTGAACCAGATTCCCCGGGAGTCAAAACATGAAACCGAAGCGGCGCAATATATTATAAAAGTTGCCCTGGAATTAGGTCTTCCGTACAAACAGGATGAGGTCGGGAATGTTGTGGTCACCAAACCGGCAACTCCCGGTCACGAAAACAGACCCGTAGTATGTCTCCAGGGACATCTCGATATGGTTTGCGAGAAAAACAGCGGCACCGAACACGATTTTCGGAAAGACCCTATCAACATGAAAATCGATGGTGATTTTGTACGGGCTGACGGCACAACCCTCGGCGCCGACAACGGAATTGGCGTTGCAACAGCCCTGGCTGTCATGGCTGCCAAAGACATGGTTCATCCGCCAATGGAGTTCCTTTTTACTATCGATGAGGAGACCGGTCTGACCGGTGCCAATGCCCTGAAACCCGGTTTCGTAACAGCTTCTATCCTGATCAACTGTGACTCGGAAGAAGACGGTTCTTTGTATGTCGGCTGCGCCGGCGGCAAGGATACCGAAATGACTTTAGCGATCGAATGGGAAAATACATCCGCCGATTTTACCGCTTTTGCCGTAAAACTTACGGGATTAAAGGGTGGTCATTCCGGACTCGATATCGCTCTCGGCAGGGCTAACGCAAACAAACTTCTAAACAGGGTCTTCTGGAATGCCAACGAGAAACATGACTTCCGTCTGAGCGCATTCTCCGGCGGCAGCAAACACAATGCTATTCCCCGTGAAGCAGAGGCGACGGTACTCGTAAATCCGAAAGACATATCAAGTTTTAAAACGCTTATCACGAAATTCGAAAAGATATTTACCGAAGAATACAACGGCATCGAAGCCGGCATTAAAATTGTCGTTGAAGAAGCGCCGAAACCGGAAAAAGTTTTCACGAGAGAATTCCAAAGCAGGCTGTTCAATTTGCTCTATGCGCTTCCTCACGGCGTTGTGGCAATGAGTCAAGCAATTCCCGATCTCGTCGAAACATCCACAAGTCTCGCCATTGTCCGTATGGAAGAAGCTAAAATCGTTCTATTGACCAGCCAGAGAAGCTCCGTTGAAACTGCCAAAAACGATATCTCTGATAAAGTAAAAGCCACCGGATTATTGGCTGGCGGAAATGTTCACCAGGGCGGCGGTTATCCCGGCTGGAAACCAAATATGGACTCGAATATTTTGAAATTTATGAAAACCACATGCGTTGATCTCTTTGGAAAAGAACCCGAAGTTAAGGCGATGCACGCCGGACTGGAGTGCGGAATTATCGGTGAGTTTATTCCGGGCATCGATATGATATCCTTCGGACCAACGATCATGAATCCGCATTCGCCGGATGAAGTTTTAGAGATCAAAACCGTTGAAAAATTCTGGAATCTGTTAAAAGAAACTTTGAAACGGATTGCCACAGAATAACACCAAATATTTTGAAAAGTCGTTAGGTTCTTTTTTCGCCCAACACCTGTAAGGCTTATTTGATTCTTTTTCCTCAGATGAGATCAATCCTGTAAACCTGACAGGTATAATCGCTTTAATCCCAGCCCTCTTTGTAAATACGTTCTGCTTTGCAGAAGATCTTCAAGAGCCGGGCGCAAAAGGCTGGTCTGCCGGAGCATTATTCCATCCATTCGCTCAGACACACCTATGCAACACGGCAGTACAAAGCCGGCAGTCATAAATAAGAATATAAAAAGGAAGAAATCTAGAAAAACAGTTGCACTCTTTCATAATAAATGATAAAATCACTTCAAGCGGTAAATCTTCAACCGGGGTTGGTAAAAATATAGCACCGCAGTCAAATTTCCGGCAGCTGCCGGATGGGGCTGACGGTGCGAAGCCTTTGGGGAACCCGGTGTTTTTCGATAAATAATTGAGCCTGTAGCCGTCGGATTGGCGGAAATATCCAATCCATAATTGCCAAAGAGAAAAATAATAAACTAATCAATC
>JADHWC010000093.1 GCA_016783665.1 Fidelibacterota bacterium
GTAATTTGCAGATCAATCTTAGCGGACCGGTTCCACTGTTATCAAAAGTGGCTAATTTTTACACGACGGCGCGTCATAATTATACCGATGGCTGGTTGTATGGTAAAAGTTATTTTAATATGTATGGTGATACATTATCTAATCCTCAATATGTTCCCATGAACTGGCGGGAAAGATTCTCAACCCATTCAAAGTTGAGCATACGTCCATTTTCAAGATTAAAAATTGGTTTGGCTTATATGACAAGCGATGAAGTTTATAAGGATTTTGATCATGGTTTGCAATATGTGCCTGATGCAAATATTGAAAGACACAATATAGGACGAAATCTAAGTTTGAAACTGACCCATTCCTTATCAAGTAAAACTTTTTATGAACTAAGTTTTGCTAAGTATTTCAAACGGTATTCGCATAAATTATTTGATGACAAGGAAGACACGCTATATATTGATCCCCATTATTGGGAACACATTGAGAGAGACAATCCTTACTATTGGTTTACAGATTACGCGGTTAATACAAACCGTTTTTACAGGCAGACGGACACACGTGTTGCCAAATTTGACTTAACTTCCCAGGTTACGGAATTGCATCTTATAAAAATTGGCGGCGAAGCCAAATTTCACCGCTTAGAGTTAGATGGATATTCGATTGTTGACGATCCGTATGAAAGCGATTCCGTATTTACTCCTTTTATCCCTCAAAAAGATGTTGAAGATAAGAAATTTGGTGAATTTGGCAGGGATTACTATTTACATAAACCGCAAGAATTCTCTGCTTATTTTCAGGATAAGCTGGAATTTCAGAGTGTCATTATTAATATAGGCTTGCGTTGGGATTATTTTGATGCAAATGTTTTAATTCCGGCAGATCCAAAAGAGCCGTATATTGATAATCCCCGTAATCCGGCGCTTGATACGCTTTCACTTAGTGAACGAGAGGATTTATGGTGGGAAAAAACAAACATCAAGACGCAAATCAGTCCGAGGTTTGGTATTGCTTATCCTTTAACCGATAAAGGCGTATTGCATTTTTCTTTCGGTCATTTCTTCCAAATTCCTAATTTTGAATTATTATATACTTATCCGGGATATAAAATACCTGAGACAAGCGGGAGGTTTGGCATCGGTGGAAATCCTGATATGAAACCACAAAAGACAGTTATGTATGAGCTCGGAATGCGACAGGAAATAATATCAAAACTCACAGTTGACTTAACAGGATTTTACCGTGATGTAAGAGATTGGGTTTCCACGGGTGTTCCGATTGATATTGGAGGCGGTACGGAATATGTTCTTTTTGAGAATAAAGACTATTCCAATGTCCGGGGGGTGATCCTTTCATTGGAAAAGAAATATCAAAATAATTACTGGTTTAATCTGTCATATACTTATCAAGTTGCGGAAGGCTCGAACTCCAATCCCGGAGATGCGTTCGGAGCGATGCAGGCGAATCGGGAACCGCGGAAGTATATCATTCCTTTAGGATGGGATCAGCGGCATACTCTCAATGGGTCGATTTATTATGGCATTGCAAAATATGGGGCGACTTTAATTGGTCGTTATGGTTCCGGTTATCCCTATACACCATCGATTTTAACAGCGACCAGACAGGGAGCAAGCGCATCAATTCAACCTGAAGAAAATAGCAGACGAAAACAATCAACATGTGAATTTGACCTGAAGCTGAATAGAAAACTGAAAATATTTAATTCTGAAATATCTGTTTATGTAGATATTTATAATCTATTAGATACACAAAATGCGATAAATGTTTGGGGTACTACCGGAAAAGCTGATAGTGGATTAGAAGAACTCGATGCCGACGAAAGCAGCAGGAACTACTTGCAAGAAAAAAGAATTAATACGGTGTCTGAATTCTTTACTCATCAGGAATGGTATTCGGCTCCCAGAAGAGTTATTATCGGCGTAAATTTTTCCTTTTAATTTGAGGTAACAGGGTATGAAGTTTAACAGATTGGTTTTACCTATTTTAATTGCGTCAATTCTATTTGCACAACATATTCCGAGTAATGAGCGTGGCGACGCCAATTACCGGAGACAAACAAATATTGATGGTAATAAAGTGCGCACATCGATTTTTAATTATGGCGTAACCGGAAGACCAGAGGCTGGAGCTCAATATGTGCCCTATGAATGGCCGAAAAATACAAGGCAGCATTATATTGCCATGACCCAGATTTGGGTTGGCGCCGAAGTAGAAGATGTAAAAGGCGAAATCAAGAAGATTGTAAACGTTGCTAACGGTCGCCTCAATCCAGCCGGGGAAAGTTGGAATTTTGAACCGGTTCCGGGCTATCTGAATCCGGAATCAGATCAGATAGCCAAAAGCGACGAACCCGAGACATGGCCGGGATATTGGCCGGATAAATCTAGTGATGAGGTTGACCCGGGTTGGCAAGGTTCCTGGAATGGTTATTTTGGAAAAAATAAATTCAACGCCGATCAGGAAATATATTTTAAGATTTCGGATGACTATTATTCAAAGCCGGACTTTAACTATTATCCTGATTCGACAGATTTAACCCGAGGCGGACTTGGAATTCTTGCCGGCGTCAGGGTGATGGAATGGTCTCAAGTTCTGGTAGAGGATGTTGTTTTTATTCTTTATGAGATTCAAAACGACGGGACAGAAGACTTGGGAAAGGTTGCATTTTGTATCTGGCTGGCTGATCTTGTAGGAGGCGATGGCGATTCGGGCGATGACTCGCCGGATTTTGATCTTCAGTATAATATTGCCTGGTGCAAAGATAGTGATGGGATTGGGAATATTGAAGCCTTTGGTTCAGATCCGGTTGGGGTTGCCGCAATTGCTTACCTTGAGACGCCCGGCAATTCGAAAGACCGTATTGATAATGACGGCGACGGCGAAAATAATAATCCGAAAGTAACAGATGAAATGCTTAAAGGTGAAATTCCATTCAATGGAATTGATGATAATGAAAACGGGATTATTGATGAAGACAGCACCCACATTGCTTTTGGAACTTTTTCCGAAGGATTTGGATTTGCCGACCATATCGACAATGATGGTAACGGCGAATTGGAAAGCCCTGTAATAACTCAGGAAATGATTACGGATGTACAGGCTGATAAATGGAGACGTTGGCCGCCATATCCTGAAAGCGACACGTTAACCCCCGGAGTGATTCACCTGATTGATGTCGGTTCGGAGGATATTGGTCGTAAGTTCGCCGATTTTATTGATAATAATGACGATGGTGAAGACGGTAATCCGGTTATAACACAGGCGATGATCGAAACCGCGGCATTGGATACGCCATATTACCGCTACAAAGTACCTGGCGCTGAAATTGTCCTTTACGATGTTAAAGCTGAAGATCTAGGGCTTAAATATGCCGATGGAATTGATAATAACGGGAATGGCGCCATTGACGAAGGCATCGATGAAGGAATTGATGAGATGATCGATGAATCGCGAGAGGATTATCTTGATAATGATGGCGATTGGAGCCCCTTTTATGATGATGTTGGACTGGATGGCGCCGAATTGACCGGTGATCCAGGCGAGGGCGATGGCAAACCAACTTCAGGAGCAGGGAACAGTTTTCCCGGTGAGCCTAATATAGACAAGACCGACGTCTCTGAATCCGACCAGATTGGTCTGACGGCAGTTGCGTACGATCGCGCCGGTGCGATTAACCTTAGTTCCGATAATACCCTCTGGCGAAAATATTTAACACCTGGAAAGTTCTGGCAACCGCCGCCGGGAGGACTTTCGGGAGATTATGATCTTTTTGTCACTTCCGGATATTTCCCTTTAAAATCCGGGCAAACCGAGCGGATTTCCATGGCTGTTTGCCTGGGCGCCGATGAAGATGATGCAATCCGTAATAAGCAGATCGCCCAAAGAACCTATGATGAAGATTATCAGTTTGCTAAACAACCGATTCCTCCGAATGTTACAGCAGTCGCCCGCGATGGCAAAGTTACTATTTACTGGGATGATGTTGCTGAAAGGTCCTTCGATTCATATATGTTTGGCATTGGTTCTCCGGGATATGATTTTGAAGGTTATAAGATATTTAAAGCCACAGATACCGGATTTAAAGACGCTTACCTGATCACTGATGCAGTTGGAACATTGACATTTCATAAACCTATTTTCCAATGTGATTTAGTCGATGGAATTAAAGGTTATCATCCGGTTGATATTAACGGAGTAAAATATCAACTGGGAGATGATACCGGAATTACGCATAGTTTTGTGGATACCGATGTTCGGAATGGGCAGACCTATTATTATACAGTGATTTCTTATGATTTTGGGGGCGATGTGTCAAATAATATTCCCCCAACTGAATGTAATATTATGTTGACGATCAACTCAGCTACGGGCGATATTGAAAAGAAAGGCCCGAATGTAGTGGTTGTAACACCGGAAGCGTCCGCAGCGGGTTATGTAGAGGCGGATATTGTTGACATCAAACTGGCTCAGGGAATGACGACTTCTAAGGTAGGTTATCAAATTGTTGATCCTTCCGAAGTATTGGATGACTATACCTATCGAATTACTTTTGAAGATACTTTATGTTTAAATCAGAGTCTCGGTTTGGGTTATGATACTCTGAAAACCAAATCTTATACTCTCGAGGATATTACTTATTCTGCAGAACCTGAGACTTTAATTGATAAAAGCCGGCAATTGCAAACCGATGATGAGCAGCCACTAATTGACGGATTTCAACTTATACTTATGAATAAAGATCTTATTGACGTCAACTATGCTGAATCGCATTGGAGCAGTGATAGCTTATGGCGCTTCGTCACTGAAGTTTTTCGGTTTCCCAGCCCTCCGACTATTGGCAGACCGTATCCTGCGGATTATAGAATAGAATTCGGAGCGCCGGAAATGGATGTTTCTACCGATTATTGGTGTGGAATTAGAGGTTTGCCCTTTCCTTTGGGGCACAATTTTCCGCCCGTACCGGTTGATTTTACGGTAAAGAAGAAAGTTGCTGTCACTAGTGTTGATGTGGTTGATTGGGTAAAGATACCTTTTGCCTTTGGAGATTACTCTCCCCGCGGGTATCCGGATGGTATTCTAAATGCTGATTCAGTAGAAAGCGACTGGGTGATTTTTCTGGATGACACGACTGAAAATGGCGACTTTATCGGCACATGGCGTTTTTCACTCGACGCACCGCGACCTTTTGAAGAATATCATATTTACCAACCTCAGGCTGGAGATACAGCCTTTATCGTAATCAATAAGCCCTTTATGTCAACTGATGTTTTTGAATTTACCACTTATGCCTCACATATTGATACGGCACTTGCAAAAAAGAGTTTGAAGAAGATAAAGGTTGTGCCGAATCCCTACTTTGCCGCTGCAAGCTGGGAATCGAAAAATCCTTATGTGAGCGGACGAGGACCACGAGCAATCCATTTTAATCATCTACCGGCTGAATGCACAATCAGGATTTATACGGTTTCCGGAGAAATGGTGAAGAAAATAGAACACAAAACGACTTATAATGATGGCTCTGAAGTATGGGATTTGTTGACCCGGGATAATTTATCAGCGTCATACGGTGTATATATTTATCATGTCGATGCTCCGGGAATAGGCGAACATGTTGGGAAATTTGCCATAATTAAATAGGTGTGAATTATGATTATTAAAAAGATATACCTGACATTTATTTTGATCTTATTTTTTCTTTCTCATTTATTGGTGGGAGATGTCGTAACAAAAACAGGGACAACATCTGCTAAATTTCTGACGATTGGCGTCGGATCACGGGCGAACGGAATTGGTGATGCTTTTGTCGGCATTGCTAATGATGCAACGGCAATGTATTGGAATCCTGCCGGAATTGCCCAATTAAAGCAAATGGAATTCGTCACAAACTATAGTCAATGGATCGCTGATATCAACCTGACTTATATGGGATTAGTTATTCCTCTGCAGCAATACGGTACAATCGGACTTAGTGCTACTCACATGGGAATCGGTGAGATGGAAGTTACAACGGAAGCTAATCCCGAAGGTACCGGAGAGATGTTTAAATCCGGCAGTTATGCAATTGGTTTTACCTACTCTAAAATGCTTACCGACAGATTTTTCCTCGGAGGCAATATAAAATATATCAATGAATATATTATGAATTGCGGGGCAGGAGCTTTTGCAGTGGATATCGGTACGCTTTTCATTTCACCTTTCAGGGGAATTCGATTTGGCGTCAGTATTTCCAATTTTGGCGGAAAGATGCAGATGACCGGCTCCGACCTTCTGGTCACAAAAGATATCGATGAGACTATTCATGGTAACAATGAAAGTGTAAATGCTTACCTGGCAACAGATGAGTTTGATCTGCCACTTTTACTGCGGGTCGGTTTATCGGGTGATCTGGGCGACCCAAAATACATTCGTACAACCTGGGCAATTGATGCGATTCATCCCAATGACAATTCGGAATATCTGAATATGGGCGTGGAAATGGGTTTCTGGAATGATGTATTGGTATTAAGAGCAGGGCTGAAATCACTTTATATGGATTACCGGGATGAAAGATTTTCGCTGGGCGGAGGAATTCATCTTCCTCTCGCGAATAATATAAAACTCTTTGTGGATTATGCCTATCAATCCTACCAATATCTGGATCAGGCGCATAAATACACAATGAGAATAGTATTTTAAAATAATGGTAGTATTTTATTAATAATAATTAGAGAGAGGAGGAACACATTCAAAAAAATTATTCTAAAGCCAATGGTTATGGTAGCTATATTCATTGGTTTTTAAAACTTTCAAAAGGGAAAAAAGAAACAACTCAAAGGAGGAAATCATGAAGAAGTTCGTTACATTCTTCGTTCTCGTCTTAGCAACTTCAGTTGCTTTTGGACAAGTCGCCGATCTATTCTTCTCGGAATATATCGAGGGCGGCAGCAGCAACAAAGCAATTGAAATTTACAACGGCACAGGCACCGCGATAGATTTGGCCAATTATCAAATTGCACAATCTGTAAATGGTGGTGGATGGCAGTATTTTCATACATTTCCAACAGGCGCGACAATTGCTGATGGTGATGTCTGGGTGATCATTAATAAGGATGTTTCAGCTACCTTATACGATACCCTTAATGCCGACGAAGTGCTTGCCTATCCTAGTGTCGTTCATCATAATGGTGATGATGCTCGCGCTATGATTAAAATCGTTGGTACTGATACGACCTGGTTGGATATTATCGGAGATCCTAATACTGATCCCGGTGATGGCTGGGATGTTGCCGGAGTAACTAATGCGACAAAGGATCATTCTTTAGTTCGAAAAGATAATGTTTTTTTCGGTAATACCAACTGGACAGCCTCTGCCGGAACCCATGCAGATACTTCTGAATGGATTGTTTTAGCTAAAGATGTTTTAGATTCATTAGGAGCTCATAAGCAACTACCGTTTAATAATGTTACTTTTACCATTACCGATTCCACTATGTCATATCAAAAAATTATGATCAAAGGTGGAATGACAGGATGGGGCACTGTGCAGTGTTATGATGATGGCGCCAATGGCGGAGATGTAACCGCTAATGACCATATCTGGACGGTCACAGTGGTAGTGGATACCGGTACATACGAATGGGGCGCCATTGAAGATGATGGCTCCGAATGGGGCATCTGGCTGATCGATGGCGCTAATCGGGTCTTCACCGTTGCCG